>MWAC01000270.1 GCA_002068815.1 Firmicutes bacterium ADurb.Bin467
CGATGCAGTTCGACTTCGACGGCTTTCGCATCAATATCCTCGACACCCCGGGCCATCAGGATTTCTCCGAGGACACCTACCGCACGCTCGTCGCGGCGGACAGCGCGGTCATGCTCATCGACAACGCGAAGGGCGTCGAGGAGCAGACGATCAAGCTGTTCCGCGTGTGCCGCATGCGCTCGATCCCGATCTTTACGTTCGTCAACAAGCTCGACCGCGCCGGGCGCGACCCGTTTTCGCTGATGGAGGAATTGGAGCAGGTTCTGGGCATACGCTCGTGCCCGGTCAACTGGCCGATCGGCATACACGGCGACTTTCAGGGCGTCTACCATCGCGACACGCGCGAGGTCGAGATCTACAAGGGCGGCAACCACGGACAGGCGAGGGTGGACGTCGAGTCGATACCGCTTTCCGACCCGCGGCTCCCGGATGTCATCGGAAAGAGCTATTGCGAGAAGCTGCTCGAGGACGTCGAGCTCCTGGACGTCGCGGGCGACCCGTTCGACCTCGGCATGATCCTCGAGGGAAAGCTCACGCCGATGTTCTTCGGCTCGGCGAGCAACAACTTCGGCGTCGAGCCGTTTCTGAAGCGGTTTCTCAAGTACACGAAGTCGCCGACGCCGCGCGTGTCGGACGCGGGCGCGATCGACCCGGAGGACGAGAAGTTCACCGGCTTCATCTTCAAGATTCAGGCGAACATGAACCCCGCGCACCGCGACCGGCTGGCGTTCATGCGCGTGTGCTCAGGGGTGTTCGAAAAGGGCATGGCGGTGTGGCACTCGTCCTCGGGCGAGCGCATCAAGCTCGCGCAGCCGCAGCAGTTCATGGCGCAGGAGCACGAGAGCGTCGAGGTCGCCTACCCCGGCGACATCATCGGCCTCTTCGACCCCGGCATCTTCCGCCTCGGCGACACGCTCTGCACCGGAAACCCGGTTCGCTTTCAGGGCATTCCGCTGTTCGCGCCGGAGTTCTTCTGCCGCGTAGGGCCGGAGGACTCGATGAAGCGCAAGCAGTTTTTGAAGGGCATCTCGCAGCTCTCGCAGGAGGGCGCGATTCAGACGTTCAAGCGCCCGAACATCGGCCGCGAGGAGATGATCGCGGGCGTCGTGGGCGTTCTGCAGATGGACGTGCTCGAGTATCGCCTAAAGAGCGAGTACGGCGTCGACATTTTGCGCGAGGTGCTGCCGTTCCGCTTCGTGCGCTGGATCGTGAAGTCCCCGAAGCCTCCCGACCGGCTTCGGCTCACGTCGACGACCGTGCCCGCGGTCGACCGCAGCGGGCGCGACGTCCTGATGTTTGAAAACGAGTGGTCGATACGGCTCGCGACCGAGAACAACGAGGGGCTCGTGCTCGCCGAGACCGCCGACCGCATGACCGCGGACGACGTACCATAGCCCAATTCAATCGGAAACGTTAGGAGTCTTTTGTTCGTGAATATCGTTCGGGAGGACATTCGAAATATCGCCATCATCGCCCACGTCGACCACGGCAAGACCACTTTGGTCGACGAGATGCTCAAGCAGGGCGGCGTGTTCCGCAAAAACCAGCAGGTGGCCGAGCGCGTGATGGACTCCAACGACCTCGAGCGCGAGCGCGGCATCACGATCTTGGCCAAGAACACCGCCGTCCACTACGCGGGCGTCAAGATCAACATCGTCGACACGCCCGGCCACGCGGATTTCTCCGGCGAGGTCGAGCGCGTGCTCAAGATGGTCAGCGGCGTGCTCTTGCTCGTCGACTCGTTCGAGGGGCCGATGCCGCAGACGCGCTTCGTGCTCAAGAAGGCGCTGGAATTGAACCTCAAGGTGATCGTCGTCGTCAACAAGACCGACCGGCCGGACGCGCGCGCGCGCGAGGTCGTCGACGAGACGCTGGAACTGCTGCTCGAGCTCGACGCGACGAACGAGCAGCTCGACAGCCCGATACTGTTCGCCTCCGGCCGCGAGGGGACCGCCTCGACCGATCCGGACGAATTGGGCGAGGACCTCCGGCCGCTGTTCGACGCGATCCTCAAGCACATCCCCGCGCCCGAGGGAAATCCGGACGGCGCGCTGCAGCTTCTCATCTCGACGATCGACTACAACGACTACGTCGGGCGCATAGGCGTCGGGCGCATCGAGCGAGGCACGATCCGCGCGGGGCAGATGGCGATCCGCTGCGCGTACGGCTCGAGCTTCACCTCCGCCCCTTCGCGCCTCGGCGGGCTCTACGAGTTCGACGGGCTCAAGCGCGCGAACTGCGAGACGGCGCACGTCGGCGACATCGTGGCCGTGTCGGGCTTTGACGAGCTCTACATCGGCGACACCATCTGCGACACCGCGATGGCCGATCCATTGCCGTTCGTCAAGATCGACGAGCCGACGGTGTCGATGACCTTCTGCGTAAACGACAGCCCGTTCGCCGGCACCGAGGGCCAGTACGTGACCTCGCGCCACCTGCGCGCGAGGCTGATGCGCGAGATGCAGACGGACGTGTCGCTGCGCGTCGAGGACACCGAGACGACCGACGCGTTCCGCGTGTCGGGCAGGGGCGAACTGCACCTGTCCATCCTGATCGAGACGATGCGCAGGCAGGGCTACGAGTTCCAGGTCACGAAGCCGGTCGTTCTCTACAAGGAGGTCAACGGCGAGAAGTTCGAGCCGATCGAGCGCGTCGTCTGCGACGTGCCGACCGAGTCCGCAGGCGTCGTCATCGAGAAGCTGGGTCGTCGGCGCGGCACGCTCGTCGCGATGCACGGGCAGGACCGCATGCGGCTCGAGTTCCTCGTGCCGTCTCGCGGGCTGTTCGGCTACCGCAGCGAATTCCTGACCGACACGCGCGGCGAGGGCGTCATGAGCGCGGTGCTCGACGGCTACGAGCCGTTCAAGGGGGACATTCCGACGCGCTCGAGCGGCTCCCTGGTCGCGTTCGAGGCCGGCGAGAGCACGAGCTACGCGCTGTTCAACGCGCAGGAGCGCGGCGACCTGTTCATCGAGCCGGGCACGAAGGTCTACTCCGGCATGGTCGTCGGCCGCAACGCGCGCGTCGGCGACATCGACGTCAACGTCTGCAAGAAGAAGCACATGACGAACAGCCGCAACTCCGCCGCCGCCGAGGAGGCGCTCAAGATCACCGGCGTGCGCATACCGACGCTCGAGGAGGCGCTCGAGTTCATCGACGACGACGAATTGGTCGAGATCACGCCGAAGTTCATCCGCATGCGCAAGCGCGTGTTGAGCGCCGAGATGCGCAGGAAGATCGACAGCCGCAAGAAGCAGGGGTAGCATGCAGATCACGTCGCTGGAGCTCACGAACTTCCGGAATTACGCGCGCGCGGAGCTTCAGCCCTGCGCGGGCGTGACCGTGCTGACCGGCGACAACGCGCAGGGCAAGACGAACCTGCTCGAGGCGATCCACCTGTGCTTCGCGGGCCGCTCGCACAGGACGCGGCAGGACCGGGAATTGATCCGGTGGGGCGAGGAGTTCTGCCGGGTCAAAATCGAGGCCGAGCGCATCGACGGCTCGCACACGGTCGAGATCGCGATTCCCTCCGCCGGGCGGCGAAAGATCAAGGTCAACGGGAGCGACATGCGGCGCTCGGGCGAATTGATGGGCCACGTGACCGGGGTGCTGTTCTCGCCGGAGGACTTGCAGCTCGTGAAGGACGGCCCCTCCGAGCGCAGGCGGTTCGTCGATATGGCGCTCTCCCAGATTCGCCCCACCTACTACTACGCGCTGCAGCGGTACGCCCGCGCGCTCAAGCAGCGGAACGAGCTCCTGCGCCTGGGAAGGCTCGAGACGCTCGACTCCTGGGACGAACAGCTCGCGGCGTCCGGCGCGGAGATCATGCACGGCCGATACCAGTATCTCGATCAGCTCGGCGCGGCCGCGGCCGCCATGCACCGCGACGTCGCCGGCGAGCGCGAGGCGCTCCTGATCTCCTACGCGCCGAACGTGCCCGACGGCGACATTTTGCGCGCGCTGAAAT
>MWAC01000271.1 GCA_002068815.1 Firmicutes bacterium ADurb.Bin467
CCTCGATGTGCGGGCGGAAGAACTTCACCCCCGTCGCGGCATACTCGGCATAGCGTCGCAGGTTGCCATACGACGAGGCCCAGAGCACCGGCGCCTCGACCTGCCCGTCAATCGTCAGCGCCGGATTGCCCGCCACGGTCTTGATCTTCACATCGGGGAAGTCGCTGTGGGCGTGGAGACCGCTTGCGGTCTCAGGGGGCTCGTACCCCGCCCAAGCCGTTCGTTGCGCGGGCAGTACCACATGCATCCCCCACGGGTCGCAGGTAGTCCCCGCCAGGCTGCTCGTCAGCCCGACGGCTCCTTCGGGCCGGGCCAGCAGCAGCGTCGCCGGCGTGCGCGCGGGGGCCTCCGGGGGGATGTCCACACTCAGCGTGACGGTGTGCGCGCCGGGCAGCCACGCGCTCGTCTTCAGCTCCTCGGGCGGCGCGACGGCCCCGAACAGGTCGAAGTCGTGGTCGCGCACCTGGCTGTCCTCGCCCAGACGGAGGATCAGCGCATAGTCGGCCGCGAGCTTCTCCTCGTTCAGGCGCTTCCCGGGCGTGCCGCCGGAGAACATGAACTCATAGGTCGCGAGGTTCAGCCCGCTCGCGGTCGCCGCGACGGGCTCCGCGTTGACGGCCGCGGCGAAGCTGCGCACGAACGCGTCGACGCCCTCCCGCGTGTACAGCGCGCGCGAAACGGGGTATTCCACCCCCGCCTTCGCCTGCAGAACCGCCTCGTAGCGGTCCTCGAGCCCGCCGGAGCGCCCGGACGCGTACGCTGCCTTCAAAACGTCCTGATAGTTGCTCTCGTAGCCGAGCATCGAGGCCGTCACCTCGGTGCCGTCGGAGAGCCGGACCGCGCGGTTGTAATATGCGGGCTCGACCTCCTCCGCCCAGCGCGCCTTCGCCTCGTCGAGCGTCAGCCCGGAGACGTCGACGCCGCCGACCGTCGTGCCCGCGAGGAACGCCTCGGCCTCGACCGCGGCACGCATCCTGCGGAAATCCGCGTACTCGGCAAACTGCCAGCCGCAGAGCGAAAGCAGCGCGACGACCGCCGCGAGCAGAGACAGCGCAAGCGCGCGCCGGCGCCTGCGCTTGATCATAAGCCGCCTCTCGGCGCGCGTCGTCCTCCGCTTCTGGGCTCCCGCCTCGGTCCTCGGCTTTGCGTTCTCGCTCATGACGTGCTTCCCTCTATGCGCTTGCCTGTGTTGCTTCCATTATACGCCATACTCCGCCCGTTGTCATGAACCCCGCGTAAAAACTTCCAAGCTACTTTATGTCAGGCGGATCGGAAACGCCGCGCGATTCGCGAATCCTCCGAATTTCGCTCTCGAAGCCCTGCTCGGACGGCACGTAGTACGGGAACCCGGCGGCTTCCTCGGGCGCGTATTGCTGCCTCACGAAGTGGCCGGGAAAGTCGTGCGCGTACTTGTAGCCCTCGCCGGAGCCGAGCGCGGACGCGCCCGCGTAGTGCGTGTCGCGCAGGTGCGCCGGCACCGGCGAGAAGCCGCCCTTCTCGGCGTCCTCGAACGCGCGCGCGATCGCCATGACGACGGCGTTCGACTTCGGGCTCTCGCACACCGCGATGATCGCCTGCGCGATCGGCAGCTTCGCCTCGGGCATGCCGATCGCCTCGAGCGCGTGGTACGCCGCGACCGCCTGCAGCATCGCCATGGGGTTCGCCATGCCGACGTCCTCGCTCGCGTGCGCGATCACGCGGCGCACGACGATGCGCGGGTCCATGCCGCCGTAGTTCATCCTCGCAAACCACGCGAGCGCCGCGTCGCTGTCGGAGCCGCGCAGCGACTTGCAGAAGGCGCTGAGCATGTCGTAGAGCAGCGACTCGTCCATCTGCATCACGCGGCTCTGGATCGACTCCTCCGCGATCGCGAGCGTGATGCGCGTCGAGCCGTCGGACTCGATCGGCGTCGTCAGAACCGCCAGTTCGAGGGCGTTCAGCGCCGAGCGCGCGTCGCCGTTCGCGACCTGCGCGATGTGCTCGAGCGCGTCGTCGTCGATATGCACGACCTGCTTTCCGTAGCCGCGCTCGCGGTCGGCGATCGCGAATTGCACCGCGCGCTTGACGTCCTCCCGGCTAAGCTTCTCGAACCGGAACAGCCGGCAGCGGCTGACGATCGCGGGCGTCATCGCGATCATCGGGTTCTCGGTCGTCGAGCCGATGAAGCGGATCAGGCCGCGCTCGATCGCGGGCAGGATCGAGTCCGACTGCGCCTTCGACCAGCGGTGGCACTCGTCCAGCAGCAGATACGTCGGCTGGCCGTAGAGCTTCAGACGGCTCTCCGCGTCCTTGATCACCTCGCGCACGTCGGCCACGCCGCTGGTTACAGCGTTCAGCTTTACGAACGCCGCGCGCGTAACATTCGCGATCACCGCCGCGAGCGTCGTCTTGCCGGTGCCCGGCGGGCCCCAGAAGATCGAGCTCGTCAGCCGGTCGGCCTCGATCGCGCGGCGAAGCAGCTTTCCCTCGCCGACGATCTTCTCCTGCCCCAAAAATTCCGAAAGCGTCCGCGGGCGCATCCTGTCCGCCAGCGGCGCGAGCTTTGACATCCCCGCGGAAAAGAGATCTTCCATTGCAGTTTTTGCCTCCAATACAATCCGCTCGGCGGACTGATCCTATTATACCAAAAAACCGGAAAAGCGCAATCACTTGCGCCTTTCCGGTTCAGACGGTCAATAAAGGCGTGCAGAACCACCTGTAAAATCAAAACCGACGGCGTGTACGTCGGTTTTGGGCATTTTCCGGGAGCTGAGGCGGAGGAAAATGCCCACCCGCCCGGCCTTCGCCCGGAAATTGTGAAATTTCAGAAGGCCGCCCCCCACGCGTTGAAAAACGAAGTTTTTCAACGCCATAAAAAAACCGAAAAAGCGCAATCACTTGCGCCTTTCCGTCATTGGGTTTTCGGGGTTCGGGTTTACGCCTTCTGCGCCCTCTTGGCCAGGCGGGCCTTCTTGCGGTTCGCGGCGTTCTTATGGATAACGCCCTTCGCGGCGGCCTTGTCAACCGCGCCCTGCGTCGCGCTCAGCAGTTTGACATCGACCTCATTCGCGGAAGCGGCGGTTTCGAACTTCTTGATCTGGGTCTTCATCGCAGACTTGATCATGCGGTTGCGCAGGTTCTTCTTTTCATTGACCTTCACGCGCTTGATGGCGGACTTGATATTCGGCAAAGTATTCACCTCCCCGGGCAAAATCAGCATTGACTATTGTACCACCTGTCCGCCCAAAAAGCAAGCGTCTGAATACATTTTGATGAAAAACTTGGGTAAACTAACGGCGAATTTCGAACAAGTCGAGGTGTTTTTGTGCGCCATATCCGAACAGACCTTGCGATGGAGTCGTTTCAGGCGGCCGGACGGGACGAGATTCCGGGCGTGAAGGTCAACCACTGGGAGACCATGGGCGTGACGGTCACGGAGGTCATCATCCAGGACGAGGACGCGGGCCGGCAGATCGGCAAGGCCGCGGGCAACTACCTGACGCTCGAGTGCCCCGGCATCCGGCAGCGCGACATCGACTCCAGGCTCGCGATGTCGAACCTGTTGGGCGAGGAGATCGCCAGGATGATCCGCCGAGAGGGGGACCAACCGGTGCTCGTCGTCGGCCTCGGGAACCGCAACATCACGCCGGACTCGCTGGGCCCGAAGGCCGTCGACAAGACGCTCGTCACCCGCCACATGTTCCGCGAGATTCCGGAGTTCACGGACAAGCGGATGCGAAGCGTCTGCGCGATCGCGCCGGGCGTGCTCGGCGTGACCGGCATCGAGACGATGGAGATGATCGAGAGCCTCGTCAAGTGCCTGAACCCGCAGTCGATCGTCTGCATCGACGCGCTCTCCGCGCGCGCGGCCGACCGCATCTGCTCGACCGTTCAATTGACCGACACCGGCATCCACCCCGGCTCCGGCGTCGGAAACCACCGGCGCGCGCTGACGAAGGAGTCGCTCGGCGTCCCGGTAATCGCCCTGGGCATCCCGACGGTCATCTACGCCGCGACGCTCGCGCGCGACGCGATGGAATTGATCTCGGCCGACCGCGAAGCCGACGGCGCGGCGCTCGACGACATCGAGCAGCAGCTCCTCAAAGCCGACATCGGCGACATGATCGTCACCCCGCGCGAGATCGACGACCTGATCACCGACGCCGCGGGTATCGTCGCCGCCGCCGTCAACCGCGCGCTGCAGCCGGAACTCAGCGAGGAGGAGATACTGTCGCTGATGGACTGACCCCTCTACCCGAGTTTTTTTACAATGCAAATCGAAAAAAGGGTATTGCTTTTCGCCCCGCCCTGTGATATACTGTTTCCTGTTCGAGACGAAACACACGGGGCATTAGCACAGCTGGTAGCGCGCAACGTTCGCATCGTTGAGGTCAGGGGTTCGAATCCCCTATGCTCCACCATCCGAAAGGGACTCGAACTGAAAAGTTCGGGTCCCTTTTCTCTTATTAAAGCTGTATCCTCCGTTGAAATGTCGGCCCACTTGGTAGAGCAACGTTCATGTGTCAGGCAACCTCTTTCGAGCAACTGCTATCAACACAAGCATCATCTTCCGTTTGAAGGAGTATCCATCAGCCATCCGAAATATCAAACATATGGGTTTCAGTCTCAACCATCTTGCACAGCTTGCTGATGATCAGCGAATAACGCGGCTCTTCCTTCAGCGGCGCATATCCATTATCTGTGAGAATGCTTTGTGCAAGAACTTTCCTGACATAGGGCATATCGACCGCCTGCTCGGCCAGTTTATCAAACACGGGATTGTTTGCGTAGTCATAATGCCATTCGAGAATGCTCTCTGCATAATCCTCCAGGTAATCAAGCGCAGCCTGCATATCGCCCTGTGAAGCGAAGCCCTTTATCATTTCGGGATAGGCGATTTCTGTTTTTACTCCAAACAGTTTTGTCACCTCATAGTTGATTTTCGCCAAGGAAAACGCCTTGTCCATTTCATCGCGCTCACGGGCATAGGCACACAGCACGTCCAGCGCCTGGCTGATGCGAGGAAGATAGCGCCTGATGTTTTCCTGAATCAGCTTGATGGCCTCGTCGTGCCTCCCGCGCAAAGCATAGATGGACGGGTATAGTTGATCGGGATCGACTTTCATCCTTGGCAGGTTATCCAGCAGTTCCTCCGCCCGGTCAAGCTGATTCAACATTGCGTAATACCCGACAAGGATAATCGTCGAGGGATAGGTGTATTTCGCGTGTCCGCTGGCAAGTACCTCTTCAATAAGGTTGGCGGCTCGCCTATAACAGGCTTGGATGCCTTGTTGATCTATGCCGGGTTTCAGCAGCAGGAAACTCTGAAAGAGATTGCCCAGATGAAATTTCAGGGGGATGCTGTTGGGATACTCTCTCAACATCTTTTCACAAAACGACCAACCTGCGTCGAACCCCTCGGATTCGTAGATTCCGGCAGCCTTTCGCATAAACTCTTCGACTTCCCTCTCGGAAAGCTCGTTTTGAAAGGAGAGCAACGCATCTACCGTAGTGCTCAAAGCGCGAGCAATCGGAGAAAGCAGCGTGATATCAGGATAGGTCGCTCCAGTTTCCCATTTGCTAACGGCAGGTGTGGAAACGCCCACCGCATAGGCGAGCTGCTCCTGCGTCCATGCCTTTTCCCTGCGCTTGGTAGCAATCACCTCGCCGATGTTCAATGGCATTGCTTTCACTCCTTTATGATTTTGAACCTGTTTTCATTATAATGTTCCGGCGCGATGATAGCAATGGACGCTTGTTTAACCTGAAAGCAGAAAAGATTGAGCTATGGGAAACAGCTACCGTTTAAATGCCTCTATATGCTTCGCACTGGAATCGAAGAGGGCCAAGATTGTAACCGGACGCCGCGCGCAAAATCGATGTAGCCTACATACTCGGCGTCGCCACTATCGGAATTGTTGATAGCGGAGATCGAACCAAGCTTTCCGCTGACTTGACCAAGGCCGGGGAGCCCTTCAAACTCAAGCTGAACGGCATCGACAGAGGCCAGTTTGGGTAAATTCATTTCAATTCCTTTCGCGGCTACCTGACAGCTGTTCGCAGGATAGATTCATGGTTTCGGCACCTCCCGTCCGCACCATGTTGTCCCGATCGCGCACATCTGTCAACAGGGATCGGCCGAGCGCAATCGCCTCGTGTACAGCCAGTGGCCCGCCATGTAGATCGCGAAGTAGACCGGCAGCCCGTAGTAGTGCTCCCAGCCGGTCGGCTCGTAGACGCCGAGCCACGCGAACACCGGCTCGACCGCGTAGGCCCCGACGAGCCCGAAGGCGGCGCCCTTGATCCACGGGCTGACCTTCGGGAAGAACTGGTAGAACAGCATCGCCCCGACCGGCATCACGGTCAAATCCCACGGAAAGTACTCGGGCAGGTACGGGAGCAGCCACGTGTTGTAGTTCCAGCCGCCCTGCGAGACGCCCACGATGTCCAGAAGCGCCGCGGCCAGCATCGTGAACAGCCCGGCGTACAAAAGGTCGTGCGTCCGCTTCCGGTCGCGGACGATGCACCAGACGATCCACGGCAGCACCGCGAGCGCGATGTCGAGCCACCAGTGCCACGTGAACACCATCTGCGTGCGCCAGATGCGCTCGATCTCATTGTGGATCATTTCGTATTGCTCGCTGACGCGGTCTATGGATTCGAGCAGCTTCGGATCGATATGCAAGCGCCTCACCCCCCTCCCTATCTTGCGCCAAAGCGTCCGGCCTATGACAAAAAGCGGCCGCCGTCTTTTCGGAAGCGGAAAATCGTGGTATACTGGGACAGGACGCATTGCAGGAGGGACATCCGCGATGACCTTTGAGGAACTGTACCGCTCGATGCTGAACCGCGCCGTGACCGGGGAGGGCGCCGCGCCCCCGGAGCCGGCGGACCCCCGCCACCTCGACTGCCTGTTGAACCCGCTAAACTGCGCGCCCGTTTGGCGGATCAAGGACTGCGCGTGCGCGGACGCCGAGCCCCCGTGCGCGGCGGCGTGCCTGTTCGGGGCGATCGTGCGCGGGCCGGACGGGAGCGTCTCGATCGATCCCGGCCGCTGCGCAGGCTGCTCGGCCTGCGTCGAGGCGTGCAAGTCCGGCGCGCTGACCGCGAGCCGCGACGTGCTGCCGGCGCTCGACGCGATCAAGCGCGCGGAGGGGCCGGCCTACGCGCTGATCGCGCCGGCATTTCTCGGGCAGTTCTCGGCCGGCGTCACCCCGGGCAAGCTGCGCTCGGCGTTCAAGGCGCTCGGGTTCGAGGGCATGGTCGAGGTCGCGCTGTTCGCGGACGTGCTGACGCTCAAGGAGGCGCTCGAGTTCGACCGCAACATCACGAGGGAAGAGGACTATCAGCTCACGAGCTGCTGCTGCCCGATGTGGATCGCGATGCTCAAGAAGGTCTACCGCGAGCTGATGCCGCACGTGCCGGGCGCGGTGTCGCCGATGGTCGCGGCCGGGCGGACGATCAAGCAACTGCACCCGGACGCGCTGACGGTGTTCGTCGGCCCCTGCGTCGCGAAGAAGGCCGAGGCGAGAGAGCCCGACCTCAAGGGCGCGATCGACTTCGTGTTGACGTTTCGGGAGGTGCGGGACATCTTCGAGGCGGCGGACATCCGCCCGGAGGAGCTCGAGGAGGACGGCCGGGACCACTCGTCGCGCGCCGGGCGCATCTACGCGCGCGCCGGCGGAGTCAGCGACGCCGTGCGCATGACCGTCGAGCAATTGAACCCCGGCCGGCCGATACGCATACGCACCGAGGTCGCCTCGGGCATCCCCGCGTGCCGCGCGATGATCGATTCGATCCGAAGCGGCAACCGCGGCGCGAACTTCTTCGAGGGCATGGGCTGCGTCGGCGGCTGCGTCGGCGGCCCGAAGGCCGTGCTCGACCGCGAGACCGGCCGCGAGAACGTCGAGCGGTACGGCGACGAGGCGGAGTACGCAACGCCGCTCCACAACCCGTACGTGCTGGAATTGTTGCAAAGGCTCGGGTTTGAAACCGTCGAGGAATTCCTCGAAAAGAGCGACATATTCGACCGCGAATTATAAACAAACCGCCGCGCCCCCATGCCGGGAGCGCGGCGCAAACGTCCTTTTCCTACTTAAACAGCTCCGCGAGCGCGTCGACGCGCTCCGGGAACAGCTTCGGGAGCTTGTCCTTCTCGCTGTTGGCGACCTTCGTCACCATCTTCATCATCATGCGCTCGAAGCCGCCGAGGTGCTCCGGGTTCAGCTCCCCGCCGAAGCTGACCATCCGCTCGGCGTGCGCTCGCAGCTCGGGATCGACGTTGTTTTCGAGCACCTTTTCGACGCCCTCCTCGTTGCCGGCGCACAGGAAGATCGCAAGCCGCTTCTTCAGGAGCACGGGCTTCGCGCCGTCCAGGTACTGCTTCGCGTCCCTGTGCAAGGCGCCGATGCGCACGCTGCCGCCGACGATCACCTGGTCGTAGCCGGACGGGTCGGGCTTCTCCCTATGCAGGTCGACGAGCGCGGACCCCGGAATCCTCGCTGCGAGCCTCTCGGCGCACCGCTTCGCGGTTCCGGACTTCGAGGCATAGGCGATCATCGTCTTCATCCGTTTCCCCTCCCGTCACATGACGCTGAACAGCATCTCCCCGTAGCTCGGGTACGGCCAGCACTTCGCGGACACGCAGAGCTCGGTCTCGTCGGTCACGGCGCGCAGCTCCTGCATCGTGGCGAAGATCACGTCGCGGTGGTATTTCGCGCACGCGTAGATGCTGTCGGTCAGCGCCGCGAGCTTCGCGATCAGCTTTTCCTCGTGCGCCGAGGGCACGCCGAGCTGCTTTTTGCGAAGCGCCGCGCCGGCGAGCTGGTCCGTGTAGGAGACGACCGCGGGCAGCACCTCGCGCCGGACCATGTCGAGCATCGTCAGCGCCTCGATGTGTATGATCTTGAGGTAGCCCTCGAGCATGATATCCTGCCGCGAGGCGAGCTCGGTGCCGGTGAACACGCCGTGCCGCTCGAAGAGCTTCGCGTTCTTCTCGTCGGTCAGGTGCACGATCGCGTCCACGGACGAGCGGTAGTTGAGAAGCCCGCGCCGCTCGGCCTCCTCGACCCACTCGCGCGCGTAGTTGTTCCCGTTGAAGATGATCCGGCTGTGCTCGCGGAACGTGCGGCGGATCAGCTTGCCGACGCGCAGCGCGAAGTCGTCCGCGGCCTCGAGCTCGTCCGCGAACTGCCTGAGCTGGTCGGCGACGGCTGTGTTCAGCACGATGTTCGCGTCGGCGATCGAGAAGCTCGAGCCGACCATCCGGAACTCGAACTTGTTGCCGGTGAACGCGAACGGGGAGGTGCGGTTGCGGTCGGTCGTGTCCTTGCGGAACTTCGGGATGATGCCGAGCCCCGTCTCCATGTAGGTCTTTCCGGGCCCCAGGTAGCTCTCCTTGCGCGTGATCGCCTCGACGACGGACGTAAGCTCGCAGCCGAGGAACATCGAGACGATCGCCGGCGGCGCCTCGCTGGCCCCCAGCCGGTGGTCGTTTCCGGCGCTCGCGACCGTGATGCGCAGAAGGTCCTGGTGCTCGTCGACGGCCTTCATCACCGCGCCCAGGAACAGCAGAAACTGCACATTCTCCGCCGGCGACTTGCCGGGCTCGAGCAGGTTCAGCCCCGTGTCCGTCGCGAGCGACCAGTTGTTGTGCTTGCCGCTCCCGTTGACGCCGGCGAACGGCTTCTCGTGCAAAAGGCACACGAGGCCGTGCTTGACGGCGACCTTCTTCAGAAGCTCCATCGTAAGCTGGTTGTGGTCGGTGGCGATGTTGACGTTCGTGAATATCGGCGCGAGCTCGTGCTGCGCGGGCGCGGCCTCGTTGTGCTCGGTCTTGGCGAACACGCCGAGCTTCCAGAGCTCCTCGTCGAGCTCGCGCATGAACAGCGATATGCGCGTCTTGAGCGCGCCGAAGTACTGGTCGTCGAGCTCCTGCCCCTTCGACGGGCGCGCGCCGAACAGCGTACGGCCCGTGTACTTGAGGTCGGGCCTCCGGTCGTAGACGGACTTGTCGACGAGGAAGTACTCCTGCTCGGCGCCGACGGTCGGGAACACGCGCTTGACGTCCGCGTGGCCGAAGAGCTTCAGTATGCGAAGCGTCTGGCAGTTCAGCGCCTCCATCGAGCGCAAAAGCGGCGTCTTCTTGTCGAGCACGCTCCCGGTGTACGAGCAGAACGCCGTCGGGATGCACAGCGTGTTGTCCTTGATGAAGGCGTAGCTCGTCGGGTCCCACGCGGTGTAGCCGCGCGCCTCAAACGTCGCCCGCAGGCCGCCAGACGGGAAGCTCGACGCGTCCGGCTCGCCGCGGATCAGCTCCTTTCCGGAGAACTCCATCACGACGGAGCCGGGCCCGGTCGGCGTCAGGAAGGCGTCGTGCTTTTCGGCGGTGATCCCGGTCAGCGGCTGGAACCAGTGCGTGAAGTGCGTCGCGCCCTTCGAAACCGCCCAATCCTTCATCGCGTTCGCGACGACGTCGGCGATGCTGCGGTCGAGCTCGCGCCCCTCCTGGATCGTCTTTTGCAGCTTATCGTAGGTGTCGTGGGGCAACAGCGACCGCATCACCGATTCGTTGAACACCATCGAGCCGAAAATCGCCTCTATACCGCTCATAAACGCCTCCGTATAAAATGATGCGTCTATCATAGACCGGCCACCCCGCCGTGTCAATTAAGCGCGGGTAACTTTTCAAAAATTCACTTAGCGGAAAGTCTTTCCTGTCTTTGCCCACCGGCCCGGCGAAAAAGCCCGTCGGCCGCACCGCTCATCGAAAAGCAGGCAATGGACCGCAGAATTTCGGGACAGGTGTCGCAGGAAGCATCCTGCCAAGCTGCGGGATATAAAAAAACTGCGCCGGGCGTTTTGTCCGGCGCATCTGTTGAATTTACGCCTCCCGGTCGAAGATCAGGAACACGCCCTCCTCGGCCTCCATGACCAGCCTGCCGCCGCGAAGCGTCATGGGGGTCGCCACGCCCTCCACCGTGACGGAGGCCATATACCCGTCCATCGCCCAGTCGGTGGTCACCGTTCCCCCGTCGCCCTCGGAGAGCAAGGTGAACAGCGCCTGTCCGTCGGCGTTCAGTTCAATTCTGGCCTCGATGCCGAAGCCCGCCATCGGCATGCCTACGCCCGCCATGTTCATCTCCGCGC
>MWAC01000272.1 GCA_002068815.1 Firmicutes bacterium ADurb.Bin467
GTACGCGTGCGTGTCGAAGTACTTGAGCGGCAGCCGGTTGATCTTGACCGAGATGTCCCTTCGCATCTTGCGCGAGAGCCGGGCGGTGACCGTCGCCATGATGAACGCCTGCGCGTAGGAGAGCACGACGCTGCACGCGTAGAACACCACGAGCGTCGCGGCGATCTCCCCGACGGCCGTGAGGTCGATGCCCAAGAAGAACCCCGACGTGATGAGGTTCGTGATCTGCTCGAGCTTGCCCGGGCCGATCAGGTGGAATACCGTTCCCCCGACCGCGAGCACGAGCGCGACCAGGATCGCCGGAACGTACTTCGACGCGTAGCGGATCAGCTGCATTCCGCCCTTTTTCAGGTTTTTCGGCCTCTCGAACCCCCTCGGGCCGGGACCGGGACCGCGCATCGGGCCGGGGCCGCGCATCGGGCGGGAGCGCGTGTTGTCGTCATGCATGCTTCAATTCCTCCTCCGAAAGCTGGGAATGGGCGATCTCGCGGTAGACCTCGCAGCTCTTCAAGAGCTCCGCGTGCGTGCCGATGCCGGCGACGCGGCCCTCGTTTAAGACGACGATCTTGTCGGCGTCGCGTATCGTCCCGATCCGCTGCGCGACGATCAGGCACGTCGCGCCGTTCGTCTCGCGCTTCAATGCGCTGCGCAACGCGCGGTCGGTGCGGTAGTCGAGCGCCGAGAACGCGTCGTCGAAGATGTAGATTTCCGGGTTCCGGGCGACCGCGCGCGCGATCGACAGCCGCTGCTTCTGCCCGCCGGACACGTTCGTGCCGCCGCGCGCGATCGGCGCGTCGTACTTCTCGGGCATCTTCTCGACGAACTCCGTCCCCTGCGCGATCGCGACCGCGCGGCGGATCTCGTCCAAAGTCGGCGCGGGCTTCCCGCTGTCGCCGTAGCCGACATTCGAGGCGATGGTTCCGGAGAACAGCACGGCGCTCTGCGGCACGTACCCGAGCTTGTTCCGGAGCGCGTCGAGCGAATAGTCGCGCACGTTCACGCCGTCGACGAGCACCTCGCCCTCGGTCGCGTCGTAGAAGCGCGGCACGAGGTTGACGACGGTCGACTTTCCCGAGCCGGTCGAGCCGATGAACGCGACGACCTCTCCCCGGTTCGCGGTGAACGACACGCCTTCGAGCACCGGCTCCGTCGCGTCCGGATAGCGGAAGCAGACGTTTTTGAACTCGACGGTCCCGACGAGGCCGGGCTTGCCCGCCGCAGCCTGCCCGTCCAGTATCGTCGGGCGCGTGTCGAGCACCTCGTTGATGCGCTTTGCGGACACCGCCGCGCGCGGCAGCATGATGAACACGATCGTCAGCATCATGAACGACATCACGACCTGCATCGAGTAGTTCATGAACACGACCATATCGCTGAACAGCCCGATCTTCGCCGTCAGCGCCGCCGCGTTGATCAGGTGCGCGCCGATCCAGTAGATCGACAGGCTCATGCCGGACATGATCATCTGCATGCCGGGGCCCATGACCGACATGATGCGCGTCGCGATGAGGTTGTTTCTCGTCAGTTCGTCGCTCGCCTGCTCGAACTTCTTCTGCTGGTATTTTTCGGCGTTGTACGCGCGCACGACGCGCACGCCCGTGAGGTTCTCGCGGGTCACGCGGTTTAAATTGTCGGTCAGCACCTGAATCCTCTTAAAGCGCGGCAGCACGAAGATCACCGCGACCGAGATGATCAGAAGCATCACGCCGACCGCGGCCGCGGTCGCGGCCGTCCACTGCCAGCTCTTCGTCGAAATCTTTGTGACCGCCCAGACGGCCGTGATCGGCGCCTTGATGATGACCTGCAGACCCATCGCGACGATCATCTGCACCTGCTGCACGTCGTTCGTCGAGCGCGTGATCAGGCTCGCGGTCGAAAACTGGCTGATCTCGGCCATCGAAAACGACTCGACGCGGTCAAACAGCTCGCCGCGCAGGTTTCTCGAAAACGACGCCGCGATGCGCGCAGCGAGGAAGCCTACGCAAAACGCCGCGAGGACGCTGCCGAGCGCGCACAGAAGCATCTTTCCGCCCGCGCGCCAGATGTCCGCGATCGCGCTGCCGGGCGTGTTTACGAGGCGCGTGATCGCGTTCATGTATTCGGGGAGCTTCAGGTCCAGCCACACCTGCGCGACGATGAAGGCCACGCTTGCGAGCATGAACTCCCACTCGCGCCTGCGCAGGTGCTTGAAGATCTTGAGCATACGGTTCTCCTTTCACGATTCGGAAATACTTGCGAGGATTTTTTTCAGCAGCCTGTCGAGCGTCTCGCGCTCGTCGCCGGTCAGGCACGATAGCAGCTGCCCCTCCAGTTCGTCGCGGCTCCTGTGCATCTCCTCGTGGATCGCAAGGGCCATTTTTGTCGGCACGATCTGGTTCACGCGGCGGTTTTCCGGGTCCGGCCGCCGCTCGACGAGCCCCTTTTTTTCGAGGCGGTCGAGCGTGCCGCTGACCGTCGGGTTCGAAAGCTTCAGCGCCTCCTCGATGTCGCGCTGTATCGCGGGTTTTCCGTGGCATTGCCGGCGCATCAAAAAAAACAGCGCCTCCGCCTGCGGGGCGGTCAGTCCCTGCTGTTCAAATGTTCGGTTCGCCTGGCGCATGAATTCGAGGGTGATGCGCCGGAGCGCGCTGCCGAATTCCAAGACATCGCCTCCTATTTCTTCGCGTGCTATGTATTATAATCCGCGATTGTGGCGCGCGCATTGCGCCGGGGTAAAAACTTTCAATTCGGGCAGGGAATGTCGCGCGGCGCGTCGAAATATCTCGAAGTTGTCGACGGAGGGGGCGCTTAGCCGCGAGCGGGTTCGGAGCCTGCGGGGGCATCCGGACGCGGTTTTGTCGCTCTTCCCCGCCCAAAATCCGGAAAACGCGCCTCCGGAGGCCGATTTTGAGCCCCCGGAGCCGGAGGGGCCGGCGTGATCGCGTCCGTGTAACCGCTTCCAAAATGAATCATTTCGAAGCGCGTGGTTTTGTCTGCGTTAAGAAATGCGCCTCCTCGTCCGGTCCGCCGCGGAACCGCCGCAAAATCCGCGCATTTTCCGCGTTTTTTCGATAAAATGCGCAACTTTCGCGCATAGAGGTTACATTACTCTTACATCGTGCATTTTGGGGTAACTTTCCATATGAGCAGAGGAGTTTTTCGATGAACGACATGAAAAAGGCCGTCGTGACGGTGCTGGGCTTCGACCGCAAGGGGATCATCGCGAAGGTGAGCGCCGTGCTCTACGAGTGCGACGCGAACATCCTCGACATCTCGCAGACAATCGTCTCGGGGCTGTTCAACATGGTGCTGGTCGCGGACATCTCGTCGCCCGAGTGCCCGTTCGACGCGATCTCCTCGAGGCTTTCGAAGCTGGCGGAGGATTTGGGGCTCCAAATTCGCGTCCAGCGCAGCGAAATCTTCGAGGCGATGCACCAGATTTGAGGAAAAAACGATGATCAACACCTCCGAAATCCTCGACACCATCCGCATGATCGACCGCGAGAAGCTCGACGTGCGCACGATCACGATGGGTATATCGCTGTTCCCCTGCGTCACGGACGACATCGGCGCGCTCTGCCGCCGCGTATACGACCGCATCACGCGCAAGGCCGAGCATCTCGTGTCCGTCGGCGAGGCGATCGAGCGCGAGTACGGCGTGCCGATCGTCAACAAGCGCATCTCCGTGACGCCGGCGGCGCTGATCGCCGGCGCGGTCGGAGACCCGCTGCCGCTCGCGCTCGCGCTCGATGCGGCCGCAAAGGAGACCGGCGTAGACTTCATCGGCGGCTACTCGGCGCTCGTGCAGAAGGGAATGACCGCCTCCGACCGAAAGCTCATCGAGTCGCTGCCGGACGCGCTTTCCTCGACGAAGTTCCTGTGCTCGTCGGTCAACGTGGCCTCGACGCGCGCGGGCATCGACATGGACGCGGTGAAGCTGTTGGGCCGGGCGATCAAGCGGACCGCCGAAAGGACCGCGGACGCGGACGGCATCGGCTGCGCGAAGTTCGTCGCGTTCGCGAACGCCGTCGAGGACAACCCGTTCATGGCGGGCGCGTTCCACGGGCCCGGCGAGGGTGATTTGGCCGTAAGCGTCGGCGTCAGCGGCCCCGGCGTCGTCAAGCGCGCGCTCGAGATGGTCAAGGGCGAGCCGTTCGACGTCGTCGCCGAGACGATCAAGCGCACGGCGTTCCGCATCACGCGCGTCGGCCAATTGGTCGCGCTCGAGGCGTCCCGGAGGCTCGGGGCGCCGTTCGGCATCGTCGACCTGTCGCTCGCGCCGACGCCCGCGGTCGGCGACTCTGTGGCCGAGATTCTGGAAGAAATGGGCCTCGAGGTCTGCGGGACGCACGGCACGACCGCGGCGCTCGCGCTCCTGAACGACGCGGTCAAGAAGGGCGGCGTCATGGCCTCGTCGCACGTCGGCGGGCTCTCCGGCGCGTTCATCCCCGTCAGCGAGGACATCGGCATGATCCGCGCGGCGGAAAAGGGCGCCTTGACGCTGGACAAGCTCGAGGCGATGACCTGCGTGTGCTCGGTCGGGCTCGACATGATCGCCGTGCCCGGCGACACCTCCGCCGAGACGATCTCGGCGATCATCGCGGACGAGGCGGCGATCGGCGTCATCAACAACAAGACGACCGCGGTGCGCATCATCCCGGCGCCCAACAAGGCCGTCGGCGACAGCGTCGAGTTCGGGGGCCTGCTCGGCCGCGCGCCGGTCATGGCCGTGCACCCGTTTTCCTCGCAGCTGTTCATCGGGCGCGGCGGG
>MWAC01000273.1 GCA_002068815.1 Firmicutes bacterium ADurb.Bin467
GGGGCTCACGGCCAAGACGCTCTCGGGCAACGTCAACATCGGCGAGGGGCTTCTGTTCGACGTGATGACGATCGTCGTGCTCGGCGGGACGTCGCTCACCGGCGGCCGCGGCAAGATATTCGGCGTCGTCATCGGCGCGCTGTTTCTGCAGGTCATCAGCAACATCATGGTGCTCATGAGCATCGACACCTACTGGCAGTGGGTCGTCAAGGGCGTGATCCTGGTCGCGGTCGTGCTGATCGATTCGAATACGAAGAAGGATTGACGCTTTTCCGCCGCGCCGCCGATGAAGCGGCGCGGTTTTGCGTATATTTTCGTCAAATCGCCTCGCGCATTTAACCGCGGCCGACCTTGACAGCGGCCGCCGGTGTTGTTATAATCTTCGGAAATATACGGGGAAACGGAGGGGATTCCAATGGCGGCGATTCGGGAGGGGCTTACCTTTGACGACGTGCTGCTGATACCGCGCAAGAGCAGCGTGCTCCCCAAGGAAGTCGACACCTCGGTGGAACTTTGCAGGGGAATCCGGCTGAACATCCCGCTCATGAGCGCGGCGATGGATACCGTAACCGACGCCCGTCTGGCCATCGCGATCGCGCGCGAGGGCGGACTGGGCGTCATTCATAAGAACATGTCGATCGAGGAGCAGGCGGCGCAGGTGGACAAGGTCAAGCGTTCCGAGAACGGCGTCATCACCGATCCCTTCTTCCTCTCGCCCGACCACCTCGTCGCGGACGCGCAGGAATTGATGTCCCGCTACCGCATCTCCGGCGTCCCGATCACCGAAAACGGCAAGCTCGTCGGCATACTCACGAACCGCGACCTCCGGTTCGAGACCGACTTCACCAAGAAGATCTCCGAAGTCATGACCTCCGAAAACCTCGTGACCGCGCCGGTCGGCACGACGCTCGACATGGCGCGCAACATCCTCGCGAAGCACCGCATCGAGAAGCTGCCGCTCGTCGACGAGAACTTCATGCTGCGCGGGCTGATCACGATCAAGGACATCCAAAAGACGATGAAGTACCCGTACTCCGCGAAGGACGCAAACGGCAGGCTGCTCTGCGCCGCGGCCGTCGGCGTGACGCGCGACCTCATGCACCGCGCCGAGGCGCTGGTGCGCGCGAAGGTGGACATGATTGCGCTCGACACCGCGCACGGCCACTCGGCGGGCGTGCTGCACGCGGTCGAGGTTGTCAAATCGGCGTACCCCGACCTCCCGGTCATCGCCGGCAACGTCGCGACCGCCGACGCGACGCACGATTTGATCCTGGCCGGCGCGGACGTCGTCAAGGTCGGCATCGGCCCGGGCTCGATCTGCACGACGCGCGTCGTCGCGGGCATCGGCGTCCCGCAGATCACCGCGATCATGGACTGCGCCGAGGAGGCCGACCGGCACGGCAAGGCGATCATCGCCGACGGCGGCATCAAGTACTCCGGCGACATCCCGAAGGCGATCGCCGCCGGCGCGAGCGCGGTCATGCTGGGGAGCCTGTTCGCCGGCGTCGAGGAGAGCCCCGGCGCGATGGAGATCTTCCAGGGCCGCTCGTTCAAGGTCTACCGCGGCATGGGCTCGATGGCCGCGATGGCCGAGGGCAGCCGCGACCGGTACTTCCAGGAGGACGAGAAGAAGCTCGTGCCCGAGGGCGTCGAGGGCCGCGTGCCGTACAAGGGGCCGCTGTCGGAGACGATCTTCCAGCTGGTCGGCGGCCTCCGCTCGTCGATGGGCTACTGCGGCACCCCGAACATACAGTCGCTTCGCACCGACGCCGAGTTCATCCGCATCACCGGCGCCGGCCTCGTCGAGAGCCACCCGCACGACATCAACATCACGAAGGAAGCGCCGAACTACTCCGTGCGCATGAACTGACCTTCGCAGGCGGTGTTTTCGAGGCCCCGGGGGGACAGGTGTCCCGCGGGGCCTTTCTATATGCTACGCATCCCCTCCCGATTAAAATTAACATACAAATCCGGCAAAATGCCCTTGCGCAATCGTTTGGACATTGCTATAATGTACATATTGACCGGTGTCGGCGCGTACTGTACAATGGAAGCATACGCGCGCGGTTTTCCGCACGGCCGGAGGGCGCACCGCCGCGCGGGTTTGCGCAAACGATTGGGCATGATTCCCATCCGAACATCGAAGGAAGTGAAGCGAGGGTGACACAGGAACTGATCCGCATGGAAAACATCTCCAAGGAGTTTCCGGGGGTCAAGGCGCTCAGCGACGTACGCTTCCAACTGAACGCCGGCGAGGTGCACGCGCTGGTCGGCGAAAACGGCGCCGGGAAATCGACGCTGATGAAGGTGCTGACCGGCGTCTACGCGAAGGACGCGGGCTCGATCTTCCTGCGCGGCGAGCCGGTCGAGATCGGGAGCGTGCGCCAGAGCCAGCAGCTCGGGATCGTGATGATCCACCAGGAGCTGAACCTGATGAACCACCTGACGGCCGCGCAGAACATCTTCATCGGCCGGGAGGCGCGCCGCGCGGGGCTGTTTTTGCACGATCAGGAGCTGAACCGCCGCGCGAGGGAGCTGTTTGGGCGCCTGAACGTCGACATCGACCCGACCGTGCGCGTCGGGAGCCTGACGGTCGCGAAGCAGCAGATGGTCGAGATCGCGAAGGCGCTCTCGTACGACTCGGACGTCTTGATCATGGACGAGCCGACGGCGGCGCTGACCGACAACGAGATCAACGACCTGTTCCGCGTGATCCGGATGCTGCGCGCCGAGGGCAAGGGAATCATACACATCTCGCACCGGCTCGAGGAACTCAAGCAGATTTCCGACCGCATCACGGTCATGCGCGACGGCGGCTACGTCGCGACCGTGAACACGCACGAGGTCGACACCGGCGAGATCATCTCGATGATGGTCGGGCGCGAGATATTCATCACGCGCACCGAGCGCGAGGTCCCCGCGGACGCGAAGGTCGCGCTCGAGGTCCGGAACATCCGCCGCGGGCGCATGGTCAAGGACGTGTCGTTCTCGGTCCGGCAGGGCGAGATACTGGGCATCGCCGGGCTCGTCGGCGCGGGCCGCACCGAGACCGCGCGCGCGATCTTCGGGGCCGACCGGAAGGCCGGCGGCGAGATATTCGTAAACGGCAAGAAGGTCTCGATCAATGCGCCCTCGGACGCTGTTAAGCACGGCATCGCGTATCTGTCCGAGGACCGGAAGCGGTACGGGCTGATGCTGGGGCTCAGCGTCCAGACGAACGCCTCGATCGCGACGATGCGCCGGTTTCTCACCGGCGGGTTCTTCCTGAGCGACAGGCGCGAGGGCGCGAACGCGCGCAAGATGGTCGGCGAGCTCTCGATCAAGACGCCGACGCTCCGCCAGCGCGCGCGCTTCCTGTCCGGCGGCAACCAGCAGAAGCTCGTGCTCGCGAAGTGGCTGACGAGGAACTGCGACATTCTGATCTTCGACGAGCCGACGCGCGGCATCGACGTCGGCGCGAAGAATGAGATCTACAAGCTGCTCGACCGGCTCGCGGCCGCGGGGAAGGCGATCGTGATGATCTCCTCGGAGCTCCCGGAGATCATCCGCGTCAGCAACCGCGTGGTCGTCATGTGCGAGGGCAGGATCACCGGCGAGGTAACCGGCGACCGGATCGATCAGGAGACGATCATGCGGTACGCGACGATGCGAGAGGCATAACGCTTGGAGGCGACAAGTATGACCAAGACAAACAACCGGTCGGCAACCCAGCTGCTTATCATCGTGAGCGTTCTGATCGTGATGTTCGCGTTCTTCGCGCTGATGAAGCCGGGGTTCGCGAGCTATATAAACGTGATGACGATCGCGCTGTCCACCTGCGTAAACGGCCTCTTGGCACTGGGCGTGACGTTCGTCATCACGACGGCGGGCATCGACCTCTCGATCGGCACGACCATGACCTTCAGCTGCGTGATGAGCGGCATCGCGTTCACGAGCTGGGGGTTCCCGATCGGCCTCGCGATCGCGTTCGGGTTCCTCGTGGGCGCGGCGTGCGGCGGGACGAGCGGCTTCGCGGTCGCGAAGATGAAGTTGCCGCCGTTCATCGCGACGCTGGCGATGCAGATGATGACGAAGGGGCTCTCGCTCGTCGTGTCCGGCATCAAGCCCGTGTACTTCACGGCCGCGCCGAACTACCAGAAGATCGCACTCGGGGGCTTTTTGGGCATCGACGGCTTCTACAACGCGTTCGTGCTGTTCATCCTGGGCATCGCGATCGCCTACGTGCTGTATTCGAGGACCTTGCTCGGCCGCTACACGCAGGCGATCGGCTCGAACGAGGAATCCGCCCGGCTCTCCGGCATCAACACGACCCGCTGGAAGATGCTCGTCTACATGGTGAGCGGCCTGTTCAGCGCGTTCGCGGGGCTGATCATGTCCTCGCGGCTCGGCTCCGCGCAGCCGCAGTTGGGCGCCGGGTACGAGTCCGAGGCGATCGCCGCGGCGGTCATCGGCGGCACCTCGATGTCCGGCGGCGAGGGCTCGATCCCGGGGACGGTCATCGGCGCGTTCATCATCTCGGTGCTGACGAACGGCCTCCGCTCGATGGCGGTCACGACCGAGTGGCAGACCGTCGTCACCGGCATGGTGCTCGCGGGCGCCGTGTACTTCGACCTGCTCAGGAAGCGGGGCAGGGCGAACTGATCCGACTGAAACCCCGGCGGGGTTTAGGTATACAAAAAAGGAGGTTTGAATCATGAAGAAGGTTCTGGTACTGGCTCTGGCGGTCATGCTGCTTCTGTCGGCCGCGGTTCCCGCGATGGCTACGGCGAAGCCCCTCGAGGGAGGCTTTATCCCGGTGATCCCGCTGGGCGTCGCGCACCAGTTCTGGCAGGCGGTCAAGATGGGCGCGGAGCAGGCCGCCGAGGAATACGGCGTGACCATCGTGTTCGACGGCCCGCAGGAGGAGACCATGGTCGACAAGCAGGTCGACATCCTCCGCGCGAACCTGACGAACGAGAACCTGATCGCGGTCTGCATGGCCGCCATCGACGAGCAGTCGGTCCTCACGGACCTGACGGCCGTCAAGGAGAAGGGCATGCCGGTCGTCGGCTTTGACGCCGGCTGCGGCGCGATCGCCGACGCGCACTGCTCGACGTCCAACTACGCCGCCGGCGAGCTCGCCGCCCAGAACGCCATCCGCCTTCTGAACGGCGAGGGCAAGATCGCCATCGTCGGCCACTCGCAGACGGTCGTGGACGCGGTCGCGCGCGTCAAGGGCTTCGTCGACTACATCCAGGCGAACTCGAAGATCGAGATCGTCGACACGCAGTACGGCGACGGCGATCACTTGAAGTCCGCCGACATCGCGAAGTCGATGCTCATCGCGAACCCCGACATCGACCTCATCTACGCCTCGAACGAGGGCGCGTGCGTCGGCGCGTACAACGGCCTCAAGGAGATCAACATGATCGGCAAGGTCATGCTGATCGGCTTCGACTCCTCGGCCGCGATGAAGGCCGGCGTCCGCAACGGCGAAATCGCCGGCGCAATCACGCAGGACCCGGTCGGCATGGGCTACAAGGCGGTCGCGACCGCGTGCAAGCTCGTGCTCGGCGAGCCGGTTGAGGGAGAAGTGAACGAGAACGGGACCATCGTCGTCGACACGGGCTGCTACTGGTACGACGCCACGAACATGGACGAGGCGCACATCGCGCCGCTGCTCTACGACTGATCGACAGGCAGGGGGCGGATTTCCGCCCCCGATTTCCGGATTTTTGGAGATGAATGTCCGGCTCAACGACGCCTTTTGATAAAAAACCCGGCAGGAGGAGAAAGATGTACGGAAAAAAGGTCTGGTTTTTCCCGGACGGCGACCGGCCGCCGCTCGGCGACAGCGCGATGAAGGGCCACGAGTCCTACGTGGTGCTGAACCCCAACGAGGCCGACGCGCACGTCGAGTTCACGCTCTACTTCGAGGACCGGGAGCCGATTCGAAGCATCCGGATGACCGTAGGACGAGAGCGCGTCAAGTGCTTTCAGACGCACAACCCCGACCACTTCGGCGTTCACACGCTGCCGATCGCGACGCAGTACGCGGCGAAGGTCGAAAGCGACGTGCCGGTCATCGTGCAGTACGGCCGGCTGGACGAGAGGCAGGTAAACCTCGCCTACTATACGACGATGGGGTACCCGATCGATGACTGCTAAACGCTTCTGCCAGCGCGCGTTTTTGAAGCCGGAGAAGATCGACGAGTACCGCCGCCTGCACGCCGCGGTATGGCCGGAGGTCTTAAAGACCATCAAGGACTGCAACCTTCAGAACTACTCGATTTCCATCCTGGGGGACATGGTCGTCGCCTACTTCGAGTACACGGGGGACGACTACGAGGCGGACATGCGCAAGATGGCGGCCGACCCCGTGACGGTCGAATGGTGGAAGCACACGAAGCCGTGCTTCGTCCGCCACGACGAGAAAGTATACTACGAGGACATGGAAGAGATATTTTACGTTTAGCAATCCGCCTGCGGATTGCGGGTCGGCGGGCCATATACGGTTTGGCACGCCGACAAACGACAGGGCAAAGTTTAGCAATCCGCCTGCGGATTGCGGGTCGGCGGGCCATATACGGTTTGGCACGCCGACAAACGACAGTAAAGGAGATTGAAACGATGGAACACGGAAGCATCTTCATCCCCAAGAGCGAATACATGGAGCGCGTTAAGAAGTGCGCGGCGATCCTTCGGCGCGAGAACCTCGACGCGCTGATCGTCAACGGCAACGAGGCGGACTACGCGAACCCGCGCTATTTCTCGGGCTACTGGCCGCTGTTTGAGCGCGCGGGCGTCGCGATCTCGGCGGGCGGCGACGCGGCCTTGATGTGCGGGCCGGAGTCGAAGCACTTCGCGGGCGACCGCTCGAAGCTCGACAAGCTGTTCGTGCTCAAGGAATACCGCGAGGGCGCGGACCCGGCGTACCCGGAGTTTTCGGCGGACAGCTTCCACGACGTATTCAAGGCGATCGGCGTCGCGGGCAAGAAGCTGCGCATCGGCGTCGCGAGCTATTTGGATACCTCGGTCGTCATCATGGAGGGTATCCGGGACGCGTTCCCGGAGGCCGAGATCGTGCGCGCCGACCAGATCATGGTCGAGCTGCGCAGGGTCAAGTCCGCAAACGAGATCGCGTGCCTGCGCGAGGGCTACCGGATTTCGGAGCTCGCGACGCAGCAGGTGATCAGGGAGATTCGCCCGGGCATGACGGAATTGCAGGCGGTGGGCATCGCGCAGCGCGTGATCTACGAGCACGGCGCGGAGTACGAGGGGCTGCCGATGTACGTGTTCTCGGAGGCGTCGACGCGCCACGCGATCTCGCGCTCGGGCTACCGGAAGTTCGAGAAGGGCGACATCGTGCAGCTGAACCTGTCTGCGAAGATCGACGGCTACTCGGCGTCGATCGGCTACCCGATCGTGCTCGGCAAGCTCGAGGGGAGGCGCCGCGACGTCGTGCTGTTCGGCCTCGAGGCGCACAACTGGACGGAGAAGCAGGTCAGGGCGAGCGTATACGCGGCGGACATCGCGAAGCAGTTCTACCGGTTCTACGTCGAGAACGGCTACAAGGACAACTTCGTCTACGGCCCGCTGCACGGCACCGGCATGATCGAGGTCGAGGCGCCGTGGGTCGAGACGAGCTCGGACTACCACCTGGAGCCGAACATGACGTTCCAGATCGATACCTACATATCGACCGACACGTTCGGCGTGCGCTGGGAAAAGGGCATCGCGGTGACCGAAACCGGCTGCGACGTGCTGAGCGCGCCGATCGGGAAGCTGTACGAGCTGGAATTCTAAACAGGCGGGGCCGTCGAAGGGCGGCCCCTTTCGAATCCAAGGAAAGGACGTGACAACATGAACCTGATCGACATGTTCCACCGCGAGGTCGAGGACGCGAAGAAGCGCCGCGTGCCGCTCGTGATCCCGATCGGCACGATCGAATACCACGCCGAGCACGCGAGCCTCGGCACGGACACGATGGTCATCACCGGCGCGCTCGAGCGGCTCGGGAAGCGCAGGGAGATCGTCGTCGCGCCCCCGATCTGGTACGGCGTCGCGAGCTACGCCGTCTGCGGGCCGGAGAAGAACACCATACAGGTCGACGTCGACGCGTATGAAATCTACATCACCGAGATTTTGAAGTCGCTCGTCTGGGGCGGCTGGCAGAACATCTACCTCGTGTTCCACCACCAG
>MWAC01000274.1 GCA_002068815.1 Firmicutes bacterium ADurb.Bin467
GGTTCCGGACGGACGGCCGCTTTCCTGCCGGGTCCGGCTCCGCCACCGGCAGCCTCTGCAGGACGCCGAGCTCGTCCTCGAGGGCGGCGCCGCGAGGCTTGCGTTCTCCCAGCCGCAGCGCGCGGTCACGCCGGGGCAGGCGGCCGTGTTTTACGTCGGCGAGAGGTGCCTCGGCGGCGCGACCGTAGACCGCGCCGAATAGCCAAATGTAAGAGAATTTTCATGGAAGAGGACTGGTCATTCCCGTACACATGTGTTATAATCTTGCTATATTCTGCGTGTATCCTCATTTATAGAGCTGTTAGGAGGCCGTTTCATGGAGCGCAAGAACAAGATTTGGCTGACGGTTTTGCTGGTGCTGCTCGTCGCCGCGATCGCGGCGGTGGTCATCGTCAACAACGAGAAGACGCAAAAGGCCGCGCAGCTTGTGAGTACCAGCGCGCTACTGGAAGAGGAGCGCGGCAAGTACATGACGCTCGAAGAGGCGCTTGCCGAGGCGACCGGCCAGGTCGAACAGCTTACGACGGACAAGGAGGCGCTCGAGGGCGAGCTCGGCCAGCTGAACGCGAAGCTGACCGAGACCGAAACCGCGCTCGAGAACGCCACCGCGGAGGCGACCGCGAAGGGCGCCTCGCTGACCGAGGCGCAGACGCAGCTCGAGGACCTGAAGGTGCAGGTGTTCGACCTCGAGGCCGCCAAGCAGCAGAAGGAGACGGAGATTCAGGCGGTGTCCGCCGAGCTCCAGACGAAGGAACAGGAAGTCGCCCGGCTGACGACCGAGCTGACGGCAAAGACCGGCCAAATCACCGAAATCGAGGCGGAGCTGACGGAAAAGGCCGGGACGATCGACGCGCTCAAGGCAGAGCTGACGACGAAGAGCGAGCAGGTCGAGGCCGTGAGCGCGGAGCTGACGGCAAAGACCGGCCAGATCGAGGAGATCACGGCGGAGCTGACCGAAAAGACCGGGACGATCGACGCGCTTAAAGCCGAACTGACCGAAAAGACCGAGCAGGTCGAGACCGTGAGCGCGGAGTTGACGGAAAAGACCGGCAAGGTCGATGCGCTCACGGAGGAACTGACGACAAAGACCGAGCAGGTCGAGTCGATGGCCGCGGAGCTCGAGTCGAAGGTCATCGAGGCCGACGCGCTGAAGGCGAGCATCGACGCGCTTGCGATGACCCCGAGCACCGAGGAACTGGCCGGAAAGATCGCCGCGCTCGAGGCCGACCTGTCCGAGCGCGAGGCGAAGATCGAGGAGCTGCAGGCGGAGATCGTCGAGGCGCAGCTTCCGGAGCCGACGCCCATCGCGCCGGTCGAGGTGGACGTGATCCAGAGCGAGATGAACGCGCAGGCGGCCGAGCTGCAGGTGGCGATCGTCGAGGCCGAGGCGAGGCTCGCGGAACTGAACACGACGATCGAACAGAAGGTCGTCGAGGTCGAGACGCTGAACGCGGAGATCGAGTTGAAGCAGCGGGAGCTCGCCGCCGCCGTGACGCCCGCGCCGGTTGCCACCGGAGCGCCCGCGACGCCCGTGCCCGCGACCGAGGCCCCCGCGACCCTCGTGCCCGCGACTGAAGTGCCCGCGACCGAAGCGCCCGCGACGGCGGCGCCGCAGGTTGCGACCGAAGCCCCCGCGACGCCCGCGCCGGCGACCGCCGAGCCGCAGGTCATCGCGCCCGCGACGCCCGCGCCCGTCGAGACGGCAGCGGCGACCGAGGCCCCGATCGACCGGGTGCAGC
Source organism: Firmicutes bacterium ADurb.Bin467 (assembly GCA_002068815.1). Lineage (GTDB taxonomy): Bacteria > Bacillota > Clostridia > Christensenellales > Aristaeellaceae > Pullichristensenella. The sequence goes on from MWAC01000274.1 coordinate 1,740, forward strand.
AGGACGTCGACGACATACTGAGCGGCCAGTCGACGCTCTCCGACGCGGATAAGCTCGCGAAGCTGAACGAGCTGGAGGTCGAGCTCTCCCAGCGCGCCGCGGAGCTCGAGCAGACGATCGCCGAGCTGAACGCGAAGAAGGCGGAGCTCGAGAGCGCGGCCGCGACCGTCGAGCAGCTCGAGGGCCAGGTCGAGACCGGCAACCAGACGATTTCCGAGCTCGAGCAGAAGATCGCCTCGACCGAGGGCGCGCTCGCCGACGCGAATGCGAACGTCGTGGCGCTCGAGGGCCAGATCGATGCCGGCAACCGGACGATCTCCGAGCTCGAGCAGAAGATCACGGACGCGGAGCAGGCGCTCTCCGAGGTGACGAGCGCGTCCCAGAGCATGAAGGCGGAGCTCGAGTCGCAGCTCGAGGCGCTGAACGCCGACCTCGCAAACGAAAAGACGGCGCTTGAACAGATGCAGGCCGAGTACCTTGAGGCGCAGGGCGAGTTCACCGCGCGGCTCGAGGAACTGCAGGCCTACCGCATCGAGCGCAGCCTGCGCGAGGGCGAGAGCTACCTGTCGACGGAGCTCGGGAGCGTGCTCGTGTTCGACGCGACCGGCGTCGAGGGCACCGCGACGATCGCAAACACCGTCGAGAGCGGCAACAGCATGGTGTTCGAGCTCGTGCTGAACGATCAGGTGATCTTCTCCTCCGACCCGATCGCCCCCGGCGAGAGCCTCACGAGCATTCAGCTCGAGACCCCGCTCGCGAAGGGCAACTACGAGGCGCTCGCCGTCCAGAAGACCTTCGCCAAGGACGGGACCTATGTCTCCGGCGTCCGCGTGCCCGTCACGCTGATCGTCGGGTAGCCCAATCTACAAAAAACGCATCCCCCGGGCATGCGCTCGGGGGATGTTTTTGCACTCCGGGGATTCCCGGCGCGCCCGGGAAAGCCCTTTAAAGGATCATCACAAATGTCCCGGCCGCGATCAGCGCGGCCCCGATGATCGACTTGACGGTGAACTGCTCGTGCAGGAACACGAAGGCCATGATCAGCGTGATGACGATGCTGAACTTGTCGATCGGCACGACCTTCGAGACCTCGCCGATCTGCAGCGCCCGATAATAGCACAGCCAGGATGCGCCCGTCGCGATGCCGGACAGGATCAAAAAGAGCCAGCTCCGCCTGCTGATCTCCGCGATGCCGTTTTGCGCGTTCGTCAGGAATACGATGCCCCACGACATCACGACGACCACGGCCGTGCGTATGGCGGTGGCCAGATTCGAGTTTACGCCGGCGATGCCGGCCTTTGCCAGTATCGACGTCGCCGCGGCAAAGACAGACGACAACACCGCGAAGAGAAACCACATACCGCCATCCCCATTCTTTCGTTCGTCCGGACTCAATCTATCGCAGGAGGCGGTTTCATACAAGCGCGCCTCTGTTAAAGGAGTCGTAGGACAGCGAAATTTCCGCGGCAGGGAATCCCTTGTTTCTCAATCCTCCCGCCCTCAACGGATTTTTCCGCGCACAAAAAAGCGCCTCGCGGGGCTTCCCTCGCTTGGCGCTTTATGCGGATTATTCGGACACGTACGGCAGAAGGGCGATGACCCTCGCGCGTTTGATGGCGCTGGAGAGCTGGCGCTGGTGCTTCGCGCAGGTTCCGGTCATGCGGCGGGGCAGAATCTTTCCGCGCTCGCTGGTGAACTTGCGAAGGCGCACCACGTCCTTGTAGTCGATGTGTTGAACTTTGTCCACGCAGAACGCGCAGACCTTCCGGCGCGGCTTGCGGCCGCGGGGTCGGCGATTGCGATCGCCTCTATCCTCAGACATGGTTTACTTTCCTCCTTGATCTTGTCGTCAGAACGGCAGCTCGTCGTCCTCGACGTCGGTGAATCCGTCCGCGTCGGGTACGTAGCCGCTTGGCTCGGGCGGCGGCGGCGGGTTGTCCGCGCGCGGCTTTTCGCCCTGCTGGGAGCCGAGAAACTCCACATTGTCCGCGATGATCTCGGTGGCGTAGCGTTTCGACCCATCCTGCGCATCATAGGATCGGGTCTGTATGCTGCCCTCCACGGCGACCTTGCGGCCCTTGGACAGATAGCGGGAGCAGAGCTCCGCCAGCTGCCTCCATGCAACGATGTTCAGGAAATCGGCCTCGCGGACGCCCTGCTGGTTCGCGAACCGCCGCTGCACGGCGATGCGGAACTGGCAGACCATCACGCCCGACGGGGTGGTCCTGGTCTCAGGATCCGCGACGAGATTTCCGATCAAAATCGCTTTGTTCATGGGTTGCACCTGCCTTTGTGGGGTCGGTACGGCTATTCGGCTTCGGAGACGGGGGCTTCCTCGTCGGCGTCGACGGCCGGGGCTTCCTCGGCCTCGGCGACCGCGGCGGCGGCTTCGGCCGGCGCGGCGGGCTGCGCGGCCGACGGCTGCGCGAACTCGCGCGGCAGCGGGGCCGGCTTCAGCGGCTCGCGCTTCGCGGGCAGCTGGGCCTCGTAGCGGATGACGAGGTAGCGGAGCACCTGCTCGGAAATCTGCAGATTGCGCTCGATTTCGCGGGGAAGATCGGCGGGCGCCTTGACGTACATCAGCACGTAGTAGCCCTCGGTCTTGTAGTTGATCGCGTAGGCCAGCCTGCGCTTGCCCCACTCATCCACGCGCTCCACTTCGCCGCCATTTTTCTGAACAAGCTCGGAAAAGCGGTTGATCAGTTCGTTGCGCGCGCTGTCTTCCAGCGCGGCGTCGATGACGTACATGACTTCATACTGGTTCATGGATCATTTCACCTCCTTGTGGACTTCGGCCATAGCTCGTCGGCTATGGCAAGGATGCGCCAATTACATATTATATCAGAAAAACAGGCCCATTGCAAGCGGTCGCCGTGAAAAGATTGCGCGCAGATATGCGTGGATTCATGAGGCGCCGCCTACCGCCTCTCGAACGCGCACGGCTCCGGCAGTATCGCCTCGAACGCGTCGAGTATGCGCTTTTTCTCCTCCTCAAAGTCGAAGGCGCCCGCGTCGTCGTTCAGGCAGATCATCTTGGACGCGCGCGTCCGTATGCAGTTCGCGGCGGGAGCGGCCGCGTTGGGGCCGCGGAAGAAGAACGCGGTGCCCGGCGGAGGTCCGGGCATGAATTCGCCCTTGGCCAGCCGCCACGAGCGCGCCGCGAGCTGGCTCAGGTCCGCGTTCGTGCGGAAGCGGCGTCGGCAGGTCGCGTCGAGCCCGTCCGGTTCGGCGTTCCATATCTCCAAAAAGGTCCTCTTTTCATAGGCGACCGGCAGGTGGTGGTAAGAAAAGCCCGTGAAGTACGGCCAGGGCAGCAGCGTGAGCGTCTTGAACAGGTTTCTTCGTCCGTTTTTCGGGCTGAGCCACTTCCGGAGCGCGAGTTTTTGGCACGCCCGCCTGTTCAGGTGGCGGTTGATCAGCGCGGTGTTGTTCACGTAGACGTGCATGAACGTGCTGTTCAGCGACCGCGTGTGCGCGACGCCGAGGCCGCAGCTGTCCACGGGCACGCCGCGGCGGAAGAAGTCCTGCTCGCGGACGGGGTTCAGCAGAAATATGTCGTCGTTGAAGTAGACAAACCGGTCCGAGAGGCCCTCGATGCGGTGGATGTTGAGCTCAATCGGGTGCGAGCTGAACGTGGGCAGGTATTCGGGGGGTATGTAATCCGCGTGGCGCACGATGTTGAGCTTCGGGTGATCGGCGTTCAGCCACTCCGGAAGATGTCCCCAGGTGATCAGGTGCACGCGGTTGACCCACGGCGCGAACCGCTCGACGCCCCGGAACCAGTAATGCAGGTTGCCCCAATCGCGGAAGCGTATGTCGCGCGCGTCGCCGCCGACATCCGGCGCGTACTGCGCCTTTTCCGCGCGCCAGGCGGGGTCGTTTCCGTCCACCCACGGGAGTACGAAGTCTATCTGCAATGAAAACCCTCCTTTGGCTTCGCGGGAAGAACCGCGCGCGCGGGGCGTGTCACCGGCCGCGCGGTGCGCATACGATGCAGGGGAATTCCCCGGAACCGGGACCCATCGAAAGGAGAAATGACCGTGTCAACCAACAGGAACAATGGGCGCGCAGCGAACTACGGCCTGCTGAACTCCGTTCGCAATGCCGAGTGCGGCAGCGTGTTTTACCG
>MWAC01000275.1 GCA_002068815.1 Firmicutes bacterium ADurb.Bin467
CCGCCGTAAGCCCCGGGATATGCATAAGTAGCGCAGGGGACGTCATCTCAGGATGCAGGATCCCCAGAGGAACGCGCCGCGCGCCGGTCTGCTGCGATCCGGACTGCATCGCGGAGGTCAGCGCAAGCGCCGATAACGACGATTGCTGCTGCCGCAACTGCCGCCTTCGCTGCCGCTGCTGGCGCCGCACCGACCAGAATGGAGACGCAAACGGGGCCGAGTCGGTCGTATGCCGCTGCCGCAGCACCGACAGCGACTGCGACGCCGTCACCGAGGTCGCCGTCCGCGAATCCGAGGTCGCCGCGGCGGATGCCGAGGACGCCGCCCGCGAGGCGGACTCCGGGGACTCCGCCCGCGAGGCCGATGTCCGGTCCGCCGAGGAAGAGGGCGAACCCGAGGAACAGCGCCGGTACGACGAGCGCGGGTACGACTACCGGCGCGGATACGACTATCGCCGCGGCACGTGGGTCGAATAGAGCCGCGGCGCGGGACAAAACGGCGCGACCGGATCGAAGGACCGGCCGCGCCGGATGTTTTTCGCCGCAGGAAAAACCTCGGTTCCGGTTCGGGCGGCTCCTCGCGCTATTTCGCCATCGCCCTGTACTTCCCGATGAGGGCGATGTCGTCGGTCATCTCGAGCTCAAACGCGTATTCCCTCGCCTCGCCGGGCTTCAGGAAGCCCAGCATGCCCTTGCTCCGCGCGTCCGCGCGGCCCGCGACGCCGGACGTCGTCGGCTCGAGGCCGAGCGCGTAGTCGCCCGCGCGCATGCACTTCCACTCGCACAGAAGCGGGAACGTTTCGGCGTCGAATCGCACGATCGCCGCGATGCCGAGCTTCTCGTTGTGCAGCATCGCGAAGCCGTCCTTCTCCATGCCGACGTGGAAATAGCACTGCTCGGCGCGGTCGATGCCCGGCTCCTCGATCAGGTCGTACTTCGAAAGCCCCTCCTCGGCGAACGCGTCGCGCGGCACGATCTCGCCGGCGTTTGAATAGACGCGCGCGCCCGCGTCGAGCAGCGGGTAGCCGAAGTTCACGTGGTAGACGAGCATCACCGGCGTCTCGGCGAAGCCCTGGTTCTCGACGCGGTCCGTGAGACGCACGACCGATCGCTCGGTCCCGACCCGTATCTCGCGGCTGAGCAGCACGTTTTCGTTGAACACGCACGCCTCGCGCACGCTTCCGGAGAGCCGGAGCACCGCCTCGTCGCCCTCGTACACGGTCTCGGAGAGCACGCTCTCGGCCGGCAGATTGCTGTACGGGCCGTGGAGCCCGAGCACCCTCCCGCCGTCCTCGCTCGGCGCGCCCGCGTAGGTGATGCCGCAGGTCGTGAGCAGGCCGCCGTTGAACTGCTTCAGGAAGCCGCGCACGCCCTCCTCGACGTAGAACTGCGGCGCGCGCACGCCGGTCTTCGACGCGAAGCCGACGTTTACGCCCTTGTAGCGCAGAAACGGTATGTCCATGCCGCGGTCGGCCATCACCGTCAGCGAAAGCCCCTTCCCGTTGCGCACGTCGAACGCGCGCACGCCGCGCGCCGGGCCGTCGTTGAACAGGTGGTCCTTGATCCCGAAAACCGTGGACAGGTCTCCGACATACTTTCTCAGCTCGAACAGTTCGCTCTTCTTCATGCAATCTCCCCCTCGCCGTTATCGCGCTTATTCTGCCCTATAGTATACATTTTTTTACATCCCGGCACAAGGCCTGCGCGCATTTTTCCGCGCGACACCTTTATATAATCTTAATTTTCTCGCCCGGCGTTTGTGATATAATGGCCTCGGTGAGGGGAGGCCGGGCCATGCTGCGGAGAAAGGGCGGAAACAGGCGGGAGCGCATGTTCCTGTTTTCGTGGCGCGACGCCGGCGTCACGGCGCTGATCCTCGCGGCCGCGACGCTTCTGTGTTTCCTGATGCGCAACATCGGCGACGGGGAGAACTACGTGTCGATGGTGTTCCTGTTCGCGGTCGCGCTGGTCAGCCGGACGACCTCCGGCTATTTTTACGGCGTCGCGGCGTCGGTCGTGGGCGTGTTCGGCGTAAACTACGCGTTTACGAAGCCGTACATGGCGCTCTGCTTCTCGCTGACCGGCTATCCGCTGACGTTCATCACGATGCTCGCCGTCGCGGTCCTGATCAGCGGCATGACGACGCAGTTGAAGCGGCAGGTGCGGCAGAACTACAACGCCCGGCTCGAGGACATGCGCGCGAACCTGCTGCGCGCGGTGTCGCACGACCTGCGGACGCCGCTGACGTCGATCTCCGGCGCGGCGTCGGTGCTCTCGAGAAACCTCGGCAAGATCGACGAAAAGCGCCAGCGCGCGCTGCTCAACGAGATTTCCGGCGACGCGGAGTGGCTGATCCGGATGGTCGAGAACCTGTTGTCGATCACGCGCATCAACGCGGAGCGCGCCAGCGTCAAGAAGGTCCCGGAGGCCGCGGAGGAGATCGTCTCGGAGGCCGTGCGCAAGTACCGCAAGCGGTTCGGCGCGCCGGCGGCGGAGATCGCGATGCCCGGGGAATTGATCATGGCGCCGATGGACGCGATTTTGATCGAGCAGGTAATCACAAACCTGCTGGAAAACGCCGCGCTGCACGCCACGGGCGCGACGTGGGTCCGGGTCACGGTCAAGAAGCAGGGCTGCGAGGCCGTGTTTGAGGTCGAGGACAACGGCGGGGGCATCGAGCCGGACAAGCTGCCGGTGCTGTTCGACGGCTCCGCCAGCAGCTACAACGACAGCGCGGCGAACTCGCGCAGCATGGGCATCGGGCTCAGCGTCTGTCGGACGATCATATCGGCGCACGGGGGCACGCTCACCGCCGAAAACGTGCCCGGCGGCGGCGCGCGCTTCCGATTCACGCTGCCAACGGAGGAGGGAGAAGGCCATGCGCAATGCGGCAACCATACTCATCGTTGAGGACGACGAGCGCATACGCAACTACATGAGGACCGTGCTCGCAAGCTGCGACTACGCGGTGCTCGAGACGGGGAACGCGAAGACCGCGCTGTCGATCGTCGCCTCGCACAACCCGGACCTCGTGATACTGGACCTCGGCCTCCCCGACCGCGACGGGCAGGAGCTTCTGAGCGAGATGCGCCAGTGGTCGCGCGTGCCGGTCGTCGTGATTTCGGCGCGCGGGCTCGAAAAGGACAAGGTGACCGCGCTCGACAACGGCGCGGACGACTATATCACAAAGCCGTTCGGGACCGACGAGCTGCTTGCGCGCATACGCGCGGCGCTGCGCCACGGAAGGCAGCGAAACGAGGGCGAGCGCACCGTGTTTTCCGGGAACGGCCTCGTCGTCGACACGGAGCGAAGGATCGTGCGCGTCGACGGCCAGCCGATCCATTTGACGCAGATCGAGTACAAGATCGTGACGCTTTTGTGTCGGAACTCCGGAAAGGTGCTCACCCACGACTACATGATCCGCGAGGTCTGGGGCCCGTTCTCCAACTGCGACACGCAGCTTTTGCGCGTCAACATGGCCAACATCCGCAGGAAGATCGAGAAGGACCCGACGATGCCCGAGTACATCGCGACCGAGATCGGCGTGGGGTATAGAATGATTGAGATGGACTGATATTTGCACGGACAGCAAGGACCTGCGTCCATCGACGCAGGTCTTTGCTGCGCGGAAAAAGCCCTCCCCGAATCCCCTCCGGCGAAGATTCTCCGCCCATGGCGGACGGGCGGAGAATCGCGTTCCATCGGGCGACAGCAATCGGAAGCGGACACCGTCCGCAGCGAAGATTCTCCGCCCATGGCGGACGGGCGGAGAATCGTGAGCCGTCGCGCGGCAGCAATCGGAAGCGGACACCGTCCGCAGCGAAGATTCTCCGCCCATGGCGGACGGGCGGAGAATCGCGTTCCATCGGGCGGCAGCAATCGGAAGCGGACACCGTCCGCAGCGAAGATTCTCCGCCCATGGCGGACGGGCGGAGAATCGTGAGCCGTCGCGCGGCAGCAATCGGAAGCGGACACCGTCCGCAGCGAAGATTCTCCGCCCATGGCGGACGGGCGGAGAATCGCGTTCCATCGGGCGGCAGCAATCGGAAGCGGACACCGTCCGCAGCGAAGATTCTCCGCCCATGGCGGACGGGCGGAGAATCGTGAGCCGTCGCGCGGCAGCAATCGGAAGCGGACACCGTCCGCTATTCCCAAAATAAATCGTCGAGCGTCTTGCCGAGCGCGCGGCAGATCGCGAGGCAGAGGCGTATCGTCGGGTTGTAGTCGCCCTTCTCGATCGCGTTGATCGTCTGCCGGGAGACGCCCACGCGGTCGGCGAGCTGCTGCTGGGACAGGTCCAGGGCGGCGCGCGCGGCCTTCAGGCGCAGGTTTTTCATGCGTCACGCTCCCCTCGGTCGCGGAGCCGCTTGATCCAAAGCGCCAGGAGGATCACCAAAAACACCACCGCGACGACGAAGTTCAGCGAGCGCACGGTCAGCATGCCGCCCGCGACGATCGGCTCGGAGGCCAAGACCGCCGCGATTCCGATCCCGAGG
>MWAC01000276.1 GCA_002068815.1 Firmicutes bacterium ADurb.Bin467
AGGACGCCCAGTATCGCGCCCAGCACCGGGTTTGCGACGCCCTCGACGACCGTCAGCGTGACCGAGGCGACCGCGACCATCTGCGCGCCGACCGACAGGTCGATGTTGCCGGAGATGATGACCAGAGACATGCCGAACGCGATGGTGCCCACGACCGCATTCGAGCGCACGATGTTGATGAAGTTTGAAAGCGACAGGAACGTCCACCCCTTGAGCGCGGTGGAGATCGCGATCATCAGAAGCGTGATCAGAATGATGCTGTACTCGCCGACGAACCGCTTGGCGCTGGGACGGAGGCGTCCCGTGGGTGCGTTGTGCATGGTTTCTCGTCTCCTTGCTCTGCTGGGGTGTGTGTGGAGCGCCTAGGTAAGCGCGCCGCCCGTCGACAGGATCATGATGTTCTCCTCGGTGAGCTCCTCGCGCGAGAGCTCGCCCTGCAGCGATCCGTGGTACATGACCAGCGCGCGGTCGCAGATTCTCGAAATCTCCTGCGCCTCGCCGGAGGTGATGATGACGCCGATGCCGCCCTTGGCCAGCTCCATGATCTGGGCGTAGATCTCGTTCTTCGCGCCGACGTCCACGCCCTGCGTCGGGTTCGAGAGGATCATGACCTTCGGCCGCGCGCGCAGCCACTTCGAGAGCACCGCCTTTTGCTGGTTGCCGCCGGAGAGGCTCGTGATCGGGTTGTCGATGTTCTGGACCTTGATCGAAAGCCTGTCCCTGGCCTCCTCCGCGGCGGCCCGCTCGCGCTTTTTCGAGATCGTCGTCCCCCGGCAGAGCTCGTCGAGCGTCACGATCGTGATGTTGTGCTTCACGGAGAAGTCCTTGATGATCGCGTTCTCCTTGCGGTTCGACGGAAGAAACCCTATGCCCTTCCTGCGGCCCTGCGCCGGGTGGCGTATGTCGACCGGCCTTCCGGACAGCGCGACGCGGCCGGACTGCTTCGGGATGTCCCCGAACAGGCAGCCGACCAGCTGCTCCTTGCCGTCGCCCAGGAGCCCCGTGATCCCGACGACCTCGCCCTTCCTGAGCGTGAAGCTCACGTCGTTTACCGCGCCCTTGACGGACAGGTTTTCGACCGACAGAAGCTCCTCGCCGATTTCGCGCTCCTCGTAGACCTTGACGCCCAGGACGTCCCGCCCGACCATCATCCGGGCGATGTCCGTCTGGCTGATCTTCGAGCCGTCGGGCTGCAATATCCTTCCCTCGGCGACCTTTTCGCCGTTTCGAAGCACCGTGTAGGCGTCGCAGAACTCGACGACCTCGCCGAGCTTGTGCGATATGAACAGGATCGTCGCGCCACCCTCGCGCGTCAGGTTGCGCATGATCGAGAATACCTTTTCAATCTCCCGCTGCGTCAAAGACGTCGTCGGCTCGTCCATGATGATGATGCGCGCCTCGCGAAGAAGCGACTTCGCGATCTCGACGATCTGCTTGTAGGAGGTCTCGAGCTGGCTCATCATCTGGCGCGGGTCGATCGACACATTCATCCGGTCGAACACTTCCTGCGTCAGCTTGCACATCCGCCGGACGTCCAGCTGGCCGAACCTCGTCAGCTCCGCCCCGAGGAACATGTTTTCGTAGACGGTCAGGTCGTTGACGACGTTGAGCTCCTGGTGGATGAACGCGATTCCCAGCGCCTGCGCGTCCGCCGGGGAGTGAATCGAGGCCTTCTCGCCGAACAGCTCGATCGCGCCCCTGTCCATCGACACGACGCCGCCCAGGATGTTCATCAGCGTGGTCTTTCCCGCGCCGTTCTCCCCGAGCAGCGCGTGAATCTCCCCGCGCTCGACAGAGAGGTCGACGTTCTGTAAAACCGGCACGCCGCCGTACGTCTTTACGATGCCGGTCATCTGCAATGCGCGCTCGGGCATTTGGCTCTCTCCTTGTTTACGGCTGAGAGGGAGGCGAGCCTCCCTCTCAGCGCCACGACTATGGTCTGGGGCTTTAGAACGGGGCGTCCGCGGTGATGTTGTTCTCGTCGAGCCACTGCTGATAGTTCGTGTAGTCCAGCGTGGACGGCGGGATGATGACCCTCTGCTCGTAGGTCTTGCCCTCGATGATGCCGGCCGCGAGCTTGACGCACTCCGCCATCATGTAGGGGGCGTAGGTCTGGCTGGACAGCCAGATCTTGTCCTTGTACTCGTCCATGATCTTCATATAGCTCTGCGCGCCGCCGCAGCCGGTCATGACCTTGATGCCGCCCTCGCCGAGGCGCCCGGCCTCCTCGATGGCCTTGAGCATGCCGATGGACAGCTCGTCGTCGCAGGAGTACACGCCGTCGATCTCCGGATTCGCCGTCAGGACGTCCGCCATCAGCGCGAGGCCCGTCTCGGCCGCGGCGTTGTCAGCGGCGTACTGGCCCAGGATCTCGATCTCGGGGTAGTTCTTGATCGTGTCCATGAAGCCGTCGACGCGCTCCTGGAAGATGGCGCCGTAGGACGGGATCGTCGTCACGACGACCTTGCCCTTGCCGCCGAGCTTGTCCGCGATGTACTCCGCGCCCTGGCAGCCGATCTCATAGTTGTCGCCGGCGAGGTAGTAGTCCGGAACCGTCGCGCCCAGCGTGCGGTCGAAGTCGACCAGCACGATGCCCGCGTCCATGATCTTCTGCGCGGAGGCCTCGAGCGTGTCGTTGTGCGGGAACAGCACGATGTACTTGCAGCCCTGCGAGATCATCAGGTCGATCTGGTTGGCCTGCTCGTTCTCGTTCTCGGCAACGCTCATCATGTAGTTGAGGCCCAGCGCATCCGCGGTCGTCCTGGCGGACCACTCGACGGCCGCGACCCAGCCCGTGGGGTTGAAGGGCACGGAAATGCCGACGAGCGGCTTCTCCTCCGCGAGGGCGCCGGCGGAGAGGCCGAGCACGAGCGCGAGGGCGAGAACCAAGGTAAGAAGTTTCTTCATAGTAGTTCCTCCTTAATTGTTAATTCCGCCTGCGCGGAAAAGGAAAACAAAATCCGAAATCGGTTTCTTTGCACACCCGTGACAAAACATTGTACCCCAATTATACAGGTCTTAACGCCCCGCGTCAAGTGTCAATTCGGCCCCGAGGGCGATAAACACCAATAAATGAAAACAAACGAAAGCGGGCGGGGCGGGCGATGGCGGCACCGCATCGCGGGGGAATTCCAACAGGCCGAAGGGTTACAGCTCCTCGACCGCCCAGCCGAACACCCTCGCGACCTGCCTGAGCTGCGGCCGCACGTCGCCGACGACGATCAGCGAATGGTGCGAGCAGAGCCGGTCCATGACCTTGTGGCCGTCCTTATAGCGGATCAGCGCGCCGTTTCGGCAGTCGGAGCCGGGGTACTGCACGTATTTCTCGATCTCGGCCTCGATGATCGAGAGCTTCTTGAAGCCGGGGTAGATCTTCGCGAGCGTGATCTTGCCCTCGGGCATGCGGCAGTCGGTCATCAGCGCAAAGTCGTTGACGATCGCGAGCACCTTGGGCCTGACCGTCCACTCGGTGCAGAAGCAGCGCGGCACGAAGCCGAAGTAGCCGCAGTGCACGCCCAGCGCGTGGTTGTCCGGGTCCTCGATGTCGGGGAACTTGTCGATCTTCTCGTGCGCGAGCGCCGCCATGCCGACCAGGAACGGGTAGATGTTCGTCATCATGATCGGCTTTTCGAGCGAGCGGTAGATCACGTAGGTCGAGAGCAGCGTCAGGGTGTCGCCCTCGCACGCCCAGATGATATTGTCGCGCTCGAACAGCATGTTCCAGACGAGGCAGGGCGTCGTGTCCGAGTGGAACGACTCGTTCAGGCAGTTCGCGCCGACGCCGTCGACGCCGCCGAGCTCCCCGATGACCCTCTTGATCGCGACGTACAGCTTGACCGCGCGGAGATAATGCGCATGGGCGACGCCCTCCATGGGAACGTCCCAGTCGCGGCAAACTTCCTCGGCGACCTCGTCGGGGACCTGTCGAGCGTCGTCGTTGACGGCCTTCCAGCTCTTGTAGATCAATTTGCAGCCGAAAAACGACTCCATCGCCTCGGTCGACTGCTTCTCCCACCAGTAGAACTTCTTGAAGATGTTCGCCTGCATGCCCTCGCCCGGCGTGTCCTGAAACATCAAAAACTTCGCGCCCGACCGCAAATTCGCCCGCGCGCCGATCGCGCGAAGGATCGTCTTCCCCATCTCGACGCTGTAGGGCGAGAACACCGTTAAGCCGAGGTCGCGGAGGTAGGTCACGATCTCCCAGTCCCACATCTCGACGGTTCCGAACCTCGAGGTCAAAACGACCATCGGGGCGGAATAGCCCTTCAATGCCTCGTCGTGCCGGAACGCCGCGAAGATCATCTGCGGAAACGCGATCGCGTCCGCGCCGTCGGGCAGCGGCTCGCCGACCGCGACCGGCTCGAGAAACTCCGCCACGTCGCCGTAAAAATCGCGCAGCCGGGCCAGTTGCTCCTCGTATTCCCGCTGTTCGCGCTCGTTCCACTCGGTAAAGTACAAGGGTGCAAGTCTCACGCGCATCGCCGTTCCCCTCCAGCCGCATTATTCTTTGTTCAGTATAGATCATGGAGAATGTTTTTGCAATAGGGAGGTTTTGACGAAAAAAGGGCCGATACCGATAATAAACAATACAAAACGATAGAAAATGCGCGATAGATCGGGGGCCGGGTTGACAACCCCCCGCGCGCTGTGGTATCTTTTGGATGAGAAATCTGCGCAGGAGGATACTGTCATGGGAAAGAGAATCGCTTTGATCGCCCTCGCGCTGCTCTCGGCTCTGTTCTTCGGCGCCGGGAGCGCCGAGGGCGGGCGGCTCGAGCTGGCCTTCGGGCTGTTCTGCGTCGAGGTTCCGGCGGACGCCTCCATCGGGCCGAACACGGGCAACGCGCTGTCCGACCTGCGCTACGAGGTCGCCCCGTTTCCGGGCCTCGTGTACGCGAACTTCGCCCCGCGGTCGGAGTACGCCGACACCGCCAAGCGGAAGCTCGACAGCTACATATCGCTTCTGTTCGCGCTCTGCGGCGACGGGTATACCGAGACCGAGGTCGCGGAGGAAGAGCTGCCCGGCGGCGTCCGGCTGCGGTGGCAGCTGATGCGCGGCGGGAGCGCGCACGCACTGTGGTTCGAGGCGTTTTCGAAGGAATTCGGCTACAACATGTGCCTCTCGGGGCCGCCCGACGCGGAGCAGGACGAGCGCATACTCGCGCTGATGCGGTCGTTCCGGGCGGACGCGGACCGCGAGGAGGACCTCATGCGAATCCGGCAGCAAAAGCGGGAGAACGGCTCGTTCGTCAGCGCCGAGCACGGGCTGCGCATACAGCTCGACGAGGGCTGGAACGCGGTGTCCTTCGAGGGCATGCTCCTCCCGCAGACGGCCTTTGCGCTCGAAAAGGACGGCGGCCAGTGGCTGATACAGCTGCTGTACACGCACCCCGTGCCGCCGGACGGCGCGAGGGATTTGCTCGAGTGGTTCGTGCAGGACGCGCGCCGGACGGACCCCTCCGGGGACGCGCCGGCCTTCGGCGAGCCGTACTCGGTCGCGCTCGACGGTCTGGGCGGCATAGAGGCGTGGGTCGTGGAGGAGGACACGGACATCTTCATCCGGAACGTCGCCTTCGTGCACGAGAGCTACGGCTACTTCGGCTCGTTCATGTGGATCAAGGAGCTCGACGGCGTCGCCCGGCCGCAGATGGACGCGGCGCTCAGGTCGCTCACCGCTCCGGAGTAAAAAACGGGGGCCGGCGTTGAAGCGCCGGCCCCCTGCTTGGGTTGCGTTATTCGAAGTGCGCGTACTCGAAGTAGATGTGCCCGATCGGGTTCTTGACGATCCCCTTGATGTTGGGCTTCACGAGGTACGGGTCCTCGTAGGAGTACATCGGCATGCCGGGCATCTGGTCGACGAGGTACTTCTCGATCTCGATCAGCTTCGCCTCGCGCTCGGCCGGATCGGTGATCTTGCCGGCCTCGGCGAACATGCCGTCGTACACCGGGTCGTCCCACTGGTTCTCGGAGGCGTTCGAGCCGGTGACCCAGATCTTGAGGTTCGCGCTCGGGTCGACGTAGTCGCAGGTATAGCCGTTGCGGTCCGTCGAGAAGTGGCCCGCGGCGAGCTCATCCCAGTACACGGCCGACTCGTAGGTCGTGATCGAGTACTCGACGCCGAGGTTCGCCTTCCACATCTCGCCGATGACCTGCGCCATCAGCTTCTGCTCGTTGTCGTTCTTCGTCACGATCTCGACGACCGGGAAATTCTCGCCGTTCGGGTATCCGGCCTCGGCGAGCAGCGCCTTCGCGGCCTCGGGGTCCTCCTTGAACATGTCGCCGGCGATGTCGCGGTAGCTCGCGCCCTCGGTGGAGAGCGACGGCTGCGAGTACGGCACGAAGCCGTAGACCGGCTTTTCGACGAGGCCGAGCACATTCAAAACCGCCTGGCGGTCGATCGCCATCGCGAACGCCTGGCGCACGCGCTTGTCGGAGAACTCCGGCAGCGAGCAGTTGAAGTCGCAGTACTGTATGCCGATCTTGCCCGAGGTGAAGAACTCGTCCGAGCCCGCGTACTGCTTGAGCGCGTCGGGGCTCAGTTCGTCGGAGACGTTGATCTCGCCGTTGTTGTAGGCGGTCAGCTCCGTCGCCTTGTCGGGGATGATGACGATCTTCACGCCGTCGATCTGAATCTCGTCGGCGAGGTAGTAATTCGGGTTCGGGACGAGCAGAAGGTGCGACAGCGAGCTGTATTCCTTCAGCATGAACGGCCCGTTCGAAACGTAGGTGTCGGGCGACTTCGTCCACGCCTCGGTGCCCTCGACGACGTCCTTCTTGACCGGCATGTACGAGGTCGTCGCGGTCATCGACAGGAACCACGGCGCGAGCGTCTCGAGTTCGCACACGAGCGTCAGGTCGTCGG
>MWAC01000277.1 GCA_002068815.1 Firmicutes bacterium ADurb.Bin467
GGGCCTTCGCAGGCGTGGGCATAGCGCCGGACCCGAGCGCCCTCTCGACGCGCGCGAGCCGCTCCCCGAGCGCGGCGTCGCCCTCCTTCTCCGGGTGGCACGCGCGCACCGCGAGCAGCTCGAGCAGCGCCCGCGGGCTCCCGATCCACTTCATGTCCGGCTCCGCGCGCAGAAACAGCTCCATCAGCCGGAACAGCTGGCTGCGCTCGGCGTGCGCGGCCTGTTCTCGGAAGCGGTTCGCGTCCTCCGCGGTGCATTCGAGCAAGCCCGCGAGCGCGTCGCCCGCGACCTGCGCGAGCAAGAGCGAGCGAAGATGCCCCGCGACGTCGCGCGCGAACACCTGCGCGTCGAGCCCGTCCCGGAGCAGCCGGTCGATCAAGAGAATCGCCGTGCGCGCGTCGTATCCGATCAGCGCGTCCGCGAACTCGAACAGAAACGGCGTTCCGGCCGTGCCGAGCGCGTCGCGGACGAGCGCGATGTCCACCTCGCCGTCGGTGTACGAGAGGCAGACGTCCAGTATGCTCAGCGCGTCCCGCATCGCGCCCTCCGCCGCGCGCGCGATCTCCGAGAGCGCCTCCTCGGTCGCCGTCCGGCCGATGCCGCCCAACACGACCATCATCCTCTCGACGATCGTGTCCGCCGGGAGGCGCTTGAAGTCGAACCGCTGGCAGCGCGAGAGGATCGTCGCCGGCAATTTCTGCGGCTCGGTCGTCGCCAGGATGAACACCGCGTGGCGCGGCGGCTCCTCGAGCGTCTTGAGCAGCGCGTTGAACGCCCCGGTCGAGAGCATGTGCACCTCGTCGATGATGTATACGCGGTACTTCGCGACCGCCGGCGGGTAGTTCACCTTCTCGCGCAGGTCGCGGATCTCGTCGACGCCGTTGTTCGACGCCGCGTCGATCTCGAGCACGTCCATCGAGTTCTCGGCCTTGAGCGCGACGCAGGTCGGGCACACGCCGCACGGGTCGCCGTGCGACGGGTTTTCGCAGTTGATCGCGCGCGCGAGCACCTTCGCCGCGGTCGTCTTCCCGGTGCCGCGCGTGCCCGAAAACAGGTACGCGTGCGCGACGCGCCCGGTCTCCACCTGCCGCCGCAGCGTCTTTACGACCGCGTCCTGGCCGACGATCTCCGAAAACGTGCTCGGCCGCCACTGGCGGTACAGCGCCTGATAGCTCATGACAAACCCCCCGGAACAAATGCAGGCAATCCCTGATTTATTCGGCGGCAGGCTTGCCGGTCGCTTTTCCGCCCCCACGGTGTCGCACGCGCGGTCAACGTAGCTCCGAACCGCTACGCCTCCCTTGCGGCTCCGGGGGGACGAAAAATCGCCTCGGCAATCCACCACCTCATACAATCAGTGCTTACCTTTTTAGAATTCTCCTCCTATAATATATCAAAAACCCCGAAAACAAAAGAAGTTTTACAGCAACCTAAAAACTTTTCCGAAAAAGCATGCTATAATGCAAGGGGCTGAGCAAATGGCATCGGAGGGATTTGATGAAGCGCATCGTGCTGACCGGGGGCGGAACGGCGGGTCACGTCACGCCGAACCTCGCGCTGATTCCCAGGCTTCTCGAGGCGGGCTGGGAGGTCCACTACGTAGGCGAGGAGGACGGCGTCGAGCAGAAGCTGGTCAAGGACATCCCCGGCGTCACCTACCACCGCGTGACCTGCGGAAAGCTCCGGCGGTACTTCGACGTTCGGAATTTTTCCGATCCGATCCGGGTCATCAAGGGCGTCCGGCAGGCCTCCAAGCTGATGAAGCGGCTCAACCCGAACATCGTGTTCTCGAAGGGCGGCTTCGTGTCGGTGCCGGTCGTCTACGGAGCGAGGCTCAACAAGGTCCCGGTCGTGATCCACGAGAGCGACATGACGCCGGGCCTCGCGAACAAGCTGTCCGCGCCGTTTGCAAAGCTCGTGCTCTGCACGTTCCCCGAGGCGGCGAAGCTGATGGGCGACAAGGGCGTCTACACCGGCACGCCGATCCGCCCCGAAATCCTGTCCGGCAGCCGCGAGAAGGGGCTGCGCACGTTCGGCTTCTCGGACGGGCGGCCGGTCCTGATGGTCACGGGCGGCTCGTCGGGCGCGCAGGCGATCAACAAGGTCGTGCGCGAGGCGCTGCCGAAGTTGCTCGATTCGTTCCAGGTGCTGCACCTGTGCGGTCCGGGAAACGCCGACGAGGCGCTCGAGGGAACCGCCGGCTACGTTCAGTGCGAATACCTCGACCGCGAGATGGCCGACGCCTACGCCTGCGCGAACATACTCGTCTCCCGCGCGGGGTCGAACACGCTGTGCGAGATACTGGCGCTTCGAAAGCCCGCGCTGCTCATCCCCTACCCGAAGGGCGCGAGCCGCGGCGACCAGATCGTAAACGCCAGATCGTTTGAAAAGCGCGGGCTGAGCCACGTGCTGATGCAGGAGGATTTGACCGCCGAGACGCTCTCGACCGCCGTCGTCAAGCTCTACAAGGAGCGCGGCGCGCTCTACGAGAACATGGACCGCGAGCCGACCGCGAACGGCGTGGAGAATGTGCTCAGGGAGATATTTAAGGCCGCGAGAGCGGAATAGCAAAAAAACGAGCTCCCGTTCGTCGGGGGCTCGCTTTTTGCGCACCTTTTGTTAGGTGGCGGGCGCTGCGGGGACTTCGGCGGCGGGCGCCTCGGTCGGCACCGTGGCGGGGGCCTCGGTCGCAGCGGCGGGCGCCTCGGTCGGAACCACCGGCACCTCGGTCGCCGCTACGGGCGCCTCGGTCGCGGCGGGCGCCGGAGCCTTCGCACAGCCGGTCATCGCCAGCGCAAGCACGCAGAGAACCATCGCGAAAATCAGAGCCTTTTTCATTTTCCTATCCCTCCAGATATCCTCGTTGCTGTCTCTTGTCCAGACATGGACTAGTATATCCGGCCGAATGATAGATTATGACATGAAAATATGAACGATCGGTAAAATGCTGCCACAGATTCGAAATATAACCTCTTTTTCCTAAATTTGCCATAGTTCGAACGAGGCGTCCGAGGGCATTCGCCAATCCCCGCGCGGCGACAGCGAGACGCTGCCGACCTTCGGCCCGTCGGGCATGCAGGACCGCTTGAACTGCTGCTGGAAGAAGCGCCGGAGGAACACCTTGAGCCATTTGCGAATCTCGTCCTCGCCGTATTCGCCCCGGAACGCGAGCAGCGCGAGTCGGAGCACCTTTTCGGGCGCGGAGCGCCTGCGCAGGAAGTGGTACAGGAAGAAGTCGTGCAGCCGGTAGGGGCCGACGAGGTCCTCGGTCCTTTGCGCGATTTTTCCGTCCTCCGGCGGGAGGAGCTCGGGGCTGACCGGCGTGTCGAGCACGTCGTCAAGCGCCCGGCGAAGCTCCGGATTCTCTGTTCGCATGGCCTCGTAGCGGACGAGGTGGCGGATCAGCGTCTTCGGGATCGACGCGTTGAGCGCGTACATGCTCATGTGGTCGCCGTTGTACGTCGCCCAGCCGAGCGCGCCCTCGGAGAGGTCGCCGGTCCCGACGACGAGCCCGTTTTCCATGTTCGCCAAATCCATCAATACCTGCGTGCGCTCGCGCGCCTGCGCGTTTTCGTAGGCGGCGGAGCGGTCGCTTCGCGGAAGGCCGATGTCCTCCAAATGCCGGAGCACGGCCCTCTCGATGTTGATCTCGCGGAACTCCGCGCCGATCAGGTGGGCGAGCGCCTCGGCGTTCGAGCGCGTGCGCGAGGTCGTCCCGAAGCAGGGCATCGTGACCGCGAGCAGCGCGCGCTCGGGAAGCCCCGCGAGCTTCAGCGCGCGCGCGGTCGCGATCAGGGCGAGCGTCGAGTCGAGCCCGCCGGACACGCCGAGCACCGCGCGCTTCGCCCCGGTGTGCCTGAGCCGCTTCGCGAGCGCGTGCGCCTGGATCGACAGTATCTCCTCCGCGCGCTCGGACAGGTGCTCCGGGTCGTCCGGCACGAACGGCGCGGGGTCGATATATCGCCGGAGCTCGAGCCTGCGGAGCTCCGTCGAGAACGGCACCTCGAAGTGCTCGTCCGCCCTGTCCCGGAAGCCGTTCGCCGCGCGGCGCTCGCCCGCGAGGAACCGGACGTCGACGTCCCCGTAGATCAGCCCGCGCGCGAATGGCTCGGACTCGGAGAGCCTTGTCCCGTACTCGTAGAGCATCGAGTGCCCGGCGAACACGACGTCCTGCGTCGACTCGTCCGGCCCCGCGCCCGCGTAGACGTAGCCCGCCGCGAGCCTGGCGGACTGCGATTCGACGAGCAGTTTCCGGTAGTGCCGCTTGCCGGCCAGCGCGTCGCTCGCCGAGGGGTTGACGAGTATCATCGCGCCCGCGAGCGCGTGCTGTATGCCGGTCGGGTTCGGCGCCCACAGGTCCTCGCAGATTTCGAGCGCGACCGAGAACTCCGGCATCTCGCGCGCGCGGAAGATCAGGTTGCGCGAGAACGGCACGTCCCCGCCGAGCAGGGAAAGCGTCCGAAGCTCCGGAAAGCCCGGCGCGAAGTGGCGGAGCTCATAGAATTCCTGATAGTTCGGCAGATTCGTCTTCGGCACGACGCCGAGCGCGCGCCCGCCCTTCAGGACCGCCGCGCAGTTAAACAGGCAGTTGCCGTGCGCGACCGGGAGGCCGACGATTACGAGCATGTCGAGACCGCGCGTGCCCTCGGCGACGATGTTCAGCCCGTCGAGCGCGCCGCGGATCAGCGCGTCCGACAGCAGCAGATCGCCCGCGGTGTAGCCGGTGACCGACAGCTCCGGAAACGCGCAGAGGCTC
>MWAC01000278.1 GCA_002068815.1 Firmicutes bacterium ADurb.Bin467
GCGCGGCGTGCTGGACAGGATGCGCGGCGAGGCGCCCGCGAGGGCACAGCCGCAGCGGGACGTGGCCGACATGACGGACGACGACTATTACAAGGTGTTCTACCGCGCGGGCGGCAGATAGAAAGAAGGAGGAAGAACCATGGCAAACACATTCGTGACCCTGAAGGAAATCGCGCGGCAGGCGCTTCCGAAGCTGATCGACAACCTGGTGTTCCCGACGCTTATGCACCGGGACTTTTCCGAGGACTTCCACGGCTACGGCGACGCGATCCGCGTGCGCAAGCCGGTGGCGCTCGAGGCGGCCGACTTTGACGAGGCGTCGGGCGTGACGTATCAGGACATGGTCGAGGACACCGTCGAGGTCACGCTCGACCACATCGCGACCGTCGACGCGCGCGCGACCGCGATCGAGACCGCGACGTCGATCGACGATCTGAACCGCGTGTTCGTCGACCCGGCGGCCGCGGCGCTCGCCGAGAAGATCAACCGCGACGGGCTTTCGCTCTACAAGGACGTGTTCACCGCGATCGGCACCGCCGGCACGACGCCGGGCGCGCTTTCCGACATCGCCGCCGCGCGCAGGCAGCTGAACCTGAACCGCGCGCCGAACTACGGCCGCGCCGCCGTATGGGATGCGGAGGCGGACGCGAAGTTCACGGCGCTGGACGCGCTGATCAACGCGGAGAAGTCCGGGAGCACTTTGGCGCTGCGCGAGGGCGCGATCGGCCGCGTGTACGGCATCGACAACTACATGTCGCAGAGCGTGCACCAGCATAAGACCGGCATCACCGCCGCGGCGGGCGTGAAGGTGAGCTCGGCCGTGTCCGCGGGCGCGACGCAGCTCTCGCTCTCCGGCACGCAGCTCGCCGGCAAGCTCGTCAGGGGCGACCTGATCCGGATCGGCGGGAAGCACTACGCGGTGACCGCGGACAGCGCGGCCGCTTCCGGAAACGCGATCGCGAACGTCAAGGTTGCGCCGGCTCTGCCGGACATTTTGGCGAACGCGGAGGTCGTGCTCGTGGGCAACCACACGGCGAACCTCGCGTTCCACCCGATGGCGTTCGCATACGTGACGCGGCCGCTCGCAAACCCGGACGGGCAGGGCGTGATGAGCTATGTGACCAGCTTCAACGGCATATCGCTGCGCGTGACGCGCGGCTACGACCAGCAGTACAAGCGGTCCACGTACTCGATGGACGTGCTGTACGGGTTCAAGGCCGTGTATCCCGAGCTCGCGGTGCGCGTGCTGGGCTAGGAGGCAAATATGCTCGAGAAGCTGAAGCGGCGGATTCCGGACGCCGGGGACGATCTGCTTTTGAACGACCTGATCGGGGACGCGGAGAAGTTCATACTCGCCTACACCGGCCGCGACCGCGTGCCCGCGGCGCTCGAGGGCGCGCAGATCGCCATCGCCGCCGTGATGTTCAACCGCATGGGCATGGAGGGCGAGCTCCGGCACGGCGAGGGCGGCGCGGAGCGCACGGCGGAGCTGCTTCCGGAGGACATCCGGCGGCAGCTGAACCCGTTCCGGCTCGCGAAGGCGGTGGGCGGATGAGGCTTCTGGAGAGGACGCTCGTGCGCGTCGGGATCGTGCCCAGAAGGACGGTTCGGGATTCGCTCGGCGCGGTGCGGGAGGCGTTTGACCTGTCGGACGCCATCCCCGCGCGCGGGTCGCTCGCGCCGGTCGCGAACACGCTCTCCTACGCGGCGAACTCGCTCGGCGCGGAGCCGTACGGCATGCGCGCGGAGCGCGCGCGGAAGCTCTTGCTTCCGAAGTGCGCGCCGATCGTCGAGGGCGACGGCGTGCTGTTTCCGGGGGACCGGGAGGTCCGGTGGGTGTGCGCGGC
The DNA here is from genome assembly GCA_002068815.1 of Firmicutes bacterium ADurb.Bin467. Lineage (GTDB taxonomy): Bacteria > Bacillota > Clostridia > Christensenellales > Aristaeellaceae > Pullichristensenella. The sequence continues at coordinate 1,848 of MWAC01000278.1, forward strand.
GATCGACCGGTGGTCGCGGCACATCGAGGCGAGGCTTGTGAGGAGGGTCTGATATGGCGCAATCCATCGGCGCGATGTGCGCGCGGCTTTACGCGATGGAACAGAGATGGCGCGGCGGTATGGAGCGCGCCGTATCGGACGCGGCCGGGGTCGCCTACGAGGTCGCCCGCGAGCTCGTCCCCGTGGACACGGGGCGGCTCCGGGCGTCGATCGGGGCCGAGGCCGCGGGGCTCGGGGCGACGGTCCGCGCGACCGCCGCCTACGCGCTCTTTGTGGAGATCGGGAGCGGAAGGGGCCCCGCGCAGCCGTACCTCGGCCCGGCGTTTCGGAGGGCGGCGGCGGAGCTGTCGGCCGCTTCGAGGGAGGTGATCGGATGACGGAGGCAATCGGGGCGCTGATCGCGGGCGCGGTCGGGGGAATGGCGGAGGTGTTCTTCGCGTACCCCGCGGACTGGGCGAAGGTGCCGTGCGTCGCGTACCGCGAGGCGGGCAACCGCACGCACGCGCGCGCGGACGGCAAAGAGGCGCTGAAAGAAGTGGAGTACGCGATCGACGTGTGGAGCCTGAGCGCCGAGGAGATGCGCTCAATCGCGGACGCGGTCGATGAGGCGCTCGCCGGCGCGGGGTTTCGGCGGGCGCAGGCGATGGACCTGTTTGAGGAAAAGACTCGCTACTTCCGCCGCGCGGCGCGCTATCGCGCGCTGTCGGACGGGGACAGGCTGTATCAATAGGAGGGAATGGACATGGCAACGAACGCGATGGGGACGGTGTTTTCGTTTACGCCGTCGGGCGGCGTCAAGAAGAGGGTCGGAAGGCTCTCGTCGGTCGGCGAGATCGCGCCGACGAGCGAGGAGATCGAGGTCACGACGCTCGACTCCGAGGGCGGCTTCCGCGAGTACATGCAGGGGCTGCGCTCGGCGGGCGAGCTGGCGCTCGAGGGCTTTTTCGACGCGGAGGACCAGGGGCAGGCGGCGCTTCGCGCGGCGTATCTGTCGGGCGAGGCGGGCGAGGCGGAGGTCGCGTTTCCGGACGGCAGCGCGGCGACGTTTTCGGCGTTTGTCAAGGGGTACAAGATCGGCGCGGCCGAGGTCGACGGCGCGCTCGGGTTTTCGGCGGAGCTGCGCATCACCGGCGCGGTGGCCGTCTCGTAGGGGGTGGATGGGATGGACGTGCGCGTGGAGATCGCGGGCCGGGCGCTCATATTGCGCTACACGGTCAACAGCATGTGCGTCGTCGAGGAGATGGCGGGCGGGTCGCTCCTGGACGCGCTGAACTCCGATTTCACCGCGGCGAGGCTCCTCTTCTGGGGCGCGCTGATGGACAAACAGGCGGGGATCACGCTCCGGGAGGCCGGGGAGTTGATCGACGAGCACCTGAGGGGCGGCGGATCGCTCAGCGGGATCGTCGATCTGTGCGCGGAGGCGCTCGGCCGCGCGGGATTTCTGAGCGAGCATGCGTAGCGGGGATTCGCGGCGGGCGTTCGGGGAGCTGTTTCGGCGGCTCGCGGCGATGGGGGTGCCCGGGGCGGGCGGTTTTTTCGACCGGACGCCGCGCGAGATCGAGTGGGAGATACTCGCGTTCGCGCGCGGGAAAACGGAGCGGGCCGAGGAACTCTCGGCGCTCGCGTGGCTCGCGGGCGGGTACGTCGCGCTGGGCGTCAACGCGCCGAGGCGCTACCCCGCGCGGCCGCCCGCCCCGCGCGAACGATCGAGGACGATGGCGGCCGGCGAGATGAAGCGCGTGTTTCAGTCGCTGGCCGGGAGGAGGGATTGCGATGACGCTGGAGGCGCTTGAAATCCGCTTTCAGGTAAGCATGGGCGCGGCGATTGCGTCGCTCAGGGCGCTCGCGGGAGAGCTTCGGCGCGTGGATTCCGCAGCGTCCGGGATGTACGCCTCGGGGCTGAAGCTGTCGGGGGGATTGGCGGCGGGCATCCGCGCGGGCAGGGGCGCCGTGGTCCGCGCGGCGGACGAGGTGGCCGAGGCCGCGGTCGCGAGGATACGCAAGGCGCTCGACATACGCTCGCCGTCGCGCGTCGCGCGCGGGCTCGGCGAGCGGTTCTCCGAGGGGTTCGCGCTGGGCGTCCTGGACGCGTCGGCGCGCGCGGCGATGGGTTCGGGCGCGCTCGCGCTCTCCGCCGCGGACGCCCTCCGAGCGGCGCCGATCCCGGACGGGCGCGGGGACGGGCTCTCGGAGGCCGTCGAGCGCGCGCTTTCGGGGATGACGGTCGTGTCGCCGATACACGTAGACGGCGTGAAGCTCGGCGAGGCCGCGATCCGCGGCATCAACGCCGTGAAGCGCGCGACCGGGCGGCAGATGCTCGACATTTGAGGGGGCGAGGGCTATGTGGAAGATCAACAACGTGGAGATCCCGGCGCCGAGCGGCATGCGCGTCGAGATGGCCGAAAACACGTCCGCCGAGGAGCGCAACGCGCTTGGCGAGGCGGTTCTCGACGTATTCGGGACGAAGCGCACGCTGACGCTTTCGTGGGCGCACCTGCCGGAGGACGCGCTCGCGGCGCTGCTCGGCGCGGGGGACGGGTTTTTCCCGGTCAAGTACCCCGACCCGGACGGGACGCTGCGCGAGATCGTCTGCCGGTTCGGGAAGCGGCGCGCGGGGCTCAAGCTGATGCGCGGCGGCAGGCCCGTATGGACGGACGTGGAAATGGAGCTGATGGAGAGATGACGGACTATCGCGAGGCGCTTAACGCACCGGCGCGGAGGCTCATGGTGCGGGGGGCGCTGACGCTCCCGACCGGGCGGGCGGTTCCGCTTTCCGGCGCGGACGTGCTCGAGCTCACGATCGACGAGGGCGTCGACGACGGGATGCTCTTGGGAGCGGTGCTGTCGGCGCGGCACCTGATGAAGCTCAAGAGCGAGGGCGGGGCGTGGCTGCCGGGCGGCGAAAAGCTGCAGTCCGACGAGCTCAACGGCGCGACCGTGCAATTGGAGCTCGGCGCGGAGGGGGAATTCCGCCCGCTGTGCGCGTTTGTCGTCGCGGAGGCGGAGGGGGAGGCGCGCTCGGCGAGCGTGACGGTTTCCGGCTACGATTCGATGGCCGAGGAGACCGCCGGGGCGTTCGCCGACAATCTCGCGTACCCGGCGACGCTTTTGCAGATCGTGCGCCACATCGTCGGAAAGACGCGCTATCCCTTGCCCTCGAGCGTGCCGAACGGGGGCGCGGTCGTCTCGAAGCGGCCCGGTTGGGGGACGCTGAGCGTTCGGCAAGCACTGGGGTACGCGCTCGCGCTCGCGGGCGCGTTTGCGAGGGTCAACCGGGCGGGGGCGATGGAGATATTGCCGGTGTACCGGCCGGGCGCGCCGGTCAGCGAGATCGGGGCCGCCGCGGTGCTCAAGCGCGTGCACGCGTTTTCGGACTTCGGGCCGCTGAACGCGCTCCGGGGGACGAGCGCGCGGGGCGAGGACGGCGAGGGCGAGATCGCGGAAATCGAGGCCGTCGCGGACCCGTCGAAGCCGGTCGCGTCGTGGAACGCGCTGGACCTCGGCGCGAATCCGCTGCTCGTGGCCGGGACCGCCGGCGCGGAAAATTTGCTCCGGGGCGCGCTGAACGCGATGGCGGGTATGGAGCTTTGCCGCGCGTCGTTCCGGTTCCGCGGCGACCCGACGCTCCTGATCGGGGACGGCGTTCTGATCGACGGCGCGCGGTCGGTGCTGACGCGGCAGAAATTGACGCTTTCCCGCGGGTTTTCCGCGGAATGCGAGCTCGGCGCGCCGGACACCGGGCAGAACGCGCTGCGCGCGATCACGCCCGAGGGCGCTCTGAACGCGGCGCGGCTGACGGGCACGGTCGACGGCGGGCTGCTCGCGGCCGAGTCCGTGACCGCCGGGGCGATTCGCGCGGGCAGCGTGACCGCCGGGAAGCTCGCGGCGGGGTCGGTGACGGCGGAAAAGCTCGCCGCGGGGTCGGTGACCGCCGGGAAGCTCGACGCGGCGACGGTGGACGCGAGGGTCGCGACGATCGCGCGGGCGGAGATCGCGGCCGCGGAGATCGACGGCGCGCGGATCGCGGACGCGTCGATACTGACCGCGAAGATACAGGACGCCGCGATCACCGGCGCGAAGATCGGCACGGCGGCGGTCGGGACGGCCAAAATTGCGCTCGGGGCGATCACGGCGGCGCTGATTGCGAACGGCGCGATCGGCACCGCGCAGATTGCGGACGCGTCGATCACCTCCGCGAAGGTCGTCGACCTGAACGCGGACGCGATCACCGCCGGCACGCTGTCGGTCGAGCGGCTGCTGCTCCGGGGCGCGGACGGGCTGTTCCTGGCGATCAACGCGACGGACGAGGGGCTGACCGCGCAGCAGCTATCCGAGGAAGAGTACGAAAACCGCATCTCCGGCACGGTGCTCGTCGCAAAATCGGTGACGGCGGCGAAGATCGCGGCGGAGACGATCACCGGAAACGAGATCGCGGCGAACGCGATCACCTCGGACAAGCTCGACGTCCAGGAGCTGTTCGCGGCCGAGGCGGTCATCGACCATTTGAACACCTACGACGTCCGCAACGACGACCGGATCGCGCTGACGGTCGGGGGCGTGCGAAAGACCTATCTGCGCGTGGTCGAGGGCGGCGTCGAGATCGGCATCGACGGCGGCGACTACAAGGCGTTCATCGCCGGCGACCGCTACGACATCCGGCAGGGCAGCCGGCCGATCGCGTCGTTCGCGTACAACCGGATGTGGGCGCAGGCAGCCGAGATCAGCGATTACCTGCGGCTCGGGGACATGCCGATCTGGCTGTCCCCGGAGGGCAATCTGTGCATCGATTGAGCAGTAAGGAGGCGTTTTTTTGACCATCAGCAATGTCTCGATTTCTCCGGCAATCGCCGCGGCCGGCGACGTGATTCACGTATCGTGCAAGGTCACGATGGGGAGCGGGTTCTACGAGAACGCGCGGGAGATCAACTTCTATCTGGGAAACGGCGAGGGTTCGCACTGGTTCCACTCGACGGATTGGACGGAACAGGGGTTCTATCTGGCAGCCGGGAAGTCCCGCACGTTTACGATCGTGCAGAACATGGGGAGCGAACCCTTGTTCGCGCGCGGGGATCGGCTCGTGCTGAGCGTCGTTGCGATTACGGGGAGCGAATCGGACACCGGCACGCGGGAAGCCACTTATGAAGGCGCGGGCATGACGTGGCTGGAGGCGTGGCGCGAGCCGTCGATCGCCTCGCTTTCGGCGAGGCGG
>MWAC01000279.1 GCA_002068815.1 Firmicutes bacterium ADurb.Bin467
GCGAGCTGACGCCGCTGCCCCGCTTCTCGGACGTCGTGTACCCCCCGACGACGAACTCCTGCCGCCTTGCGCACTTGAGCTTGATCCAGTCGCCGTTCCGCGCGCCGGTGTAGGGGGAATCGGCCCTTTTGCCGACGATCCCCTCGAGATTCTGGCGGCAGGCGGCGAGAAGGCTCTCCTCCCCGCCCCCGCGGACGTGCCGGCTCAAGTGCAGGGGTTCCGGCGCGCCGTCCAGCAGCGCCTCGAGCACCCGCTTCCGCTCGATCAGCGGCCTTCCCCGGAGGTCGTTGCCGTCGAGCGCGAGGATGTCGAAGATCATGTACGCCGGGTTCTTCCCCTCGGGATTCTTGAGGTACGACTGCAGCGCCTGGAAGTCGGTCCGGCCGTTCTCGTCCGCGATCACCATCTCGCCGTCCAGCACCATCGCGCGCCCGGCGGCCCAGTCCGCGAGTTGGTCGGCGACGGACGGGAACCGGGCCGTCATGTCGTTGCCGTTTCTGCTGGCGAGCCGGGCGGCGTTGCGCTCGACGAACGCGACGATCCGGTAGCCGTCGTACTTCAATTCGTAGAGCCAGTCGCCGCCTTCGGGGACCGCGCGGACGAGCGACGCGAGCTGCACGTCGACTCGCTGCATCGGGTTCGCCGCAACCCTCGGCGCCGCGCCCGCCTCGATCTCCGCCATCGTGCGCCCGGTGCGGACGCTCGTGTCGAATTCAGAAATCCCGTCATTGTCCCTGACGTATTCGTCGCGCTCCTTCAACAACAGCCAGTTGTCGTTCGATTCGCCCTCCTTCGGCTTCATCCGGACGAGCGCCCACTTGCCCTTGAGCCGCCTGCCCCGGAGCGCGAACTTCAGCGACCCGTCGCGAAGCCCCTTCTCGGCGTCCGACTGCGGCTCCCACGTGCCCTCGTCCCAGAGCATCACCGTGCCGCCGCCGTACTCGCCCTTCGGGATCGTGCCCTCGAAGTTCCGGTACTCGAGCGGGTGCTCCTCGACCCGAACCGCAAGCCTCTTGTCGCGCGTGTCGTACGAAGGCCCCTTCGGAACCGCCCAGCTCAGAAGCGCGCCTTCCCACTCGAGCCGGAAATCGTAGTGATCCGCGCGCGCCCGGTGGTGCTGCACGGCGAAGCGCAGCCGCCCCCCGCGCTCGGCGGCCTCTCCCTCCGGCTCCGGGGTCCTTGCGAAATTCCGCTTTTCGTTGTACTTTTCGAGCATATCTACGCGAGCTGCTTCTCCTTCTGCGCCCTCTCGACGCTGGCCTTCAGCGCCTCCATCAGGTCGATGATCTTGCCGGGCTTTTGCGGCTCCGCGGCGACGACCGCCTTGCCGGAGATTTTCGCCTCGATCAGCGCGCGGAGCTTCTCCTGGTATTCGTCCTTGTATTTCGACGGGTCGAACGGCGTGTCCATCGAGTTGATCAACAATTTCGCCATGTTGAGCTCCGCCTCGTCGACGGCGGGCTTCTCGGCGCGTCTCGGGAGCTCCCGGACCTCGTCCTGGTAGAGCATCGTAGAGATCAGAATGCCGTCCTCGCGCGGTATGATCGCCATCAAGGTGTCCCGCGTTCCGATGACGGTCTTGCCGATCGCGACCTTCTGCTCGGCCATCAGCGCGGCGCGCAGCAGCTCGAACGCCTTCTCGCCGCCCGGCTCCGGCGCGGCCGAATAGGTCTTTTCGTAGTAGACAGGCGAAATCTGGTTGAGCTGCGCGAAGTGGAGTATCTGGATCGACTTCTCCTTCTCCGTCTTGATCTTCTCGATCTCCTCGTCGGTCACGACAACGTACTGGTCCTTGTCGTACTCGAAGCCCTTGACGATGTCCTCCGAGGTGATCTCCTTGCCGCAATTGGCGCAGGTCTTCTTGTAGCGGATGCGGCTTCCGTCCTCCTTGTGCAACTGGTTGAAGTGTATGTCGTTGTCCTGCGTCGCCGCGGACATCGCGATCGGGATCGCGACCATGCCGAACGTTATCACCGATTTGCGGGAACCCATGCCGAACACCTCCCGGATCAGTATTTCCAATGCCCGGGATTTAAAAACGCCCCCCGGCGCCGGCCGGGGAGCATCGGGTTTGATCAGGTTCTTCGAAGCGCGTCGATGTTCTCCGGGCAAATCCGGTCGCAGGCCACGCTTCCGACGACCTCGCCGTCTCGTATGTAGACGACGCAGGGCGTCTCGCTCACGTTCAGCCGCTGCGCGATGCCGTTGGACTTGTAGACGTCGGCCTTGATCAGCTTCAGGTCGCAGCGGCATTGCTCGTACTGCTCCATCGCGCCGAGCAGCTCGCGGTCCCCGGCGGACGCGGCGTTGTAGACGTAGACGATCCGGGGCGACTCTCCCATGACCTGGCTTTCGAACATCTCGCTCTCGGCGATGTACTTCTCGGCCGCGTAGCCTGCGATCGCGCCGTCGCCGACCGCGGTCGCGACCTGCCGGAGGAACTTCTCGCGCACGTCGCCCGCCGCGAACACGCCGGGGATGCGCGTCTCCATCCGCTCGTTTGTGAGTATGTAGCCGCCGCGCGTCATGTCGACCATGCCGCGGAAGAGCTCGGTGTTGGGGAGATAGCCGATGAAGATGAAGCACGTGTCGACCGGGACGTCCAGTATCTCCCCGGTCTTCGAGTTCTTCAGCGCCACGCTGCGCAGGTGCTCCTCGCCGCCGCGGAACTCGTGCACGGTCGTGTTCCAGAGGAACTCCATCTTCGGGTTCTTCAGCGCCTCGCCCTTCGCGATCTCGTTGCAGTCCATGATCCCCTCGTCGTGCAGCACCGAGACGATGACCTTCTTCGCGAACTTCGTCAGGAACATGCCCTCCTCGATCGCCGCGTCGCCGCTGCCGATCACGAGCACGGTCTTGTCGGTGTTCGCCGCGGCGTCGCAGGTCGCGCAGAACGAGATGCCCTTGTCGTAGAGGTATTTGTCCTCGTTCGGAGCTCCCGTCAGCCGGGGCTTGCCGCCGGTCGCGAGGATCACCGCCTTGCAGTGGAACTCGTTGCGGAACGTCTCGACGACCTTGTCCTCGCCCTCGAGCCGGACGGCCTTTACGTCGGTCAGCTTGAACTGTACGCCGAATTTCTTCGCCTGCCTGTGAAACAGCTCCATCAGCCCCAGCCCCGTGCTGCCCTCCGGGAAGCCCGGGTAGTTCTCCATCTCGTTTGTGTAGGTGGCGAGCCCCCCGACCAGCGCCTTTTCGATGATCAGGGTCTTGAGCCGCGCGCGCCCGCAGTAGATGCCCGCGGTCAGCCCCGCCGCGCCGCCGCCGATTACGACGACGTCGTAGTGTTCAACCGTCTTCGCCATGTTTTATCCCTTTCTACAGGAAGAACTTCGCCAGGAGCTTGCTCCCGATGAACGCGCCGACGAGCAAAAACAGCGCGAACACCCAGCCCGACAGCGACAAGGACGCGATGCTCGAGAACAGCGCGCCGATGTTGCAGCCGCCGGCCAAGCGCGCGCCGTAGCCCATCAGGAGCCCGCCCAGCACGGCCGCGACGACCTGCTTTACGGACTTGATCTTCTTGAACTTGAACTGCGACGCGAGCAGCGCCGCCAAGAGCGCGCCCGCGGCGATGCCGAAGTTCATCAGGCTTCCGGAGTTGTTGAGCACGCCCGCGTCGAGCGTCTGCTGCGCGCCGGAGGACGAGAAGTAGTACCACTTGTCGACGTTTCCGCCGAACAGCCGGTAGATCCACGCGCCCCAGTTCGCAAACGCCCCCGAAACGCCCCACGGGTTTCCGGAATACGCGAACAGCGCGATCTGGAACAGCGACAAAAGCACCGCGCCGGTCACGTAGGTAAAGGGGTTCTTGAAGACCATCGCGTAGTAGCGGTTTTTGCTGATCTTATCGAAGAACTGCTTCAACGTCGCACCGCCTTCCTTCAACGGATCGTCAGCACTTCTCGATGATGACGTCCCACTCTCCGTCGCCCACTTCCTCGACCTCCACGTTGTGCCCCTGCTTGCGCGCCCACTCGGGCACGTTCTTCATCGCGCAGCTGTGGTCGATGTGCACGATCAGCGTGTCGCCCGATTTCAGCCCCGCCATCTTCTTCTCGGTCTTCATCAGGGGCACCGGGCAGGCCTCGCCCAGGCAATCCAGTTCAAATTCCGCCATGTTGTCGTCCTCCTCGTCATTCGGTGATGCCCATTTTCTTGCGTTCCCACAGGTCCGCGGCCACGTAGAGGCACGCGATGATCAGAAGCTGTATGACGACCGCGCCGAACCAGCCGAACACGTCCGGCAGGAACACACGCGGCGCTCCCGCGATCACGTTCAGGTTCCACCAGCCCATGTCCTTCGCGCCCCAGAGCGAGCCGATCACGAAGAACAAAAGCGACAGCATCTGCATGCCGAAGCCCTCGCCGACGCGCATCAAGGTCCCCGACGCGCAGCCGCCGGCGATCACCATGCCGATGCCAAACAGTATCCCGCCCGCCGCGGTCGCTAAGCTGACCGGCATCACGTAGCTCTGCCCGGGTATCTCCTGCCCCGACGCAAACGCCGCGTACTTGATCGCGGTGAAGCCGATCGTCGTGATCGCAAACGCCATCAGCACCGCCTTCGTGACGGACGTGCTTCCGGTGATGCAGGGGTCGCGCATCGAGGCCGTGAAGCAGAAGCGCGATTTCTGCAGGATGAATCCGAAGCACCCTCCGAACACCCAGGCCATCGCGAGCGCGCCGGACCTGTAGACCGAAAGCAGGACGCCCGCCGCGATCATCAGCGCGAACACGATCAACCCGACCGGCAGTTGATTCCGCTTCGGTTTCCGGGGCGGCCGAGCCCTCCGCCAGTTTCCGACATTGAAGCAC
>MWAC01000280.1 GCA_002068815.1 Firmicutes bacterium ADurb.Bin467
AGGTGCTCGCGCCCGGCGTTTGTGAAGATCAGGGGCGTCACGCGCTTCCCGGGGAACATCAGCCTATACGTCTCCAAGAGATCCTCGATGCTGTTGTCCCTCGCGACGAGCGACGGCCACGTCACCGTGCGCTTCACCTCGCCGGGCTTGAGCACCTTCTTCGGGCGTAGCGCCTCGAGCCACACGTGCGTGTGGATGTCGATCATCTCGTCCGGAAGGAAATCCCTGAGCTCCTGTTCATACACCTGTCGGTCGCAGTCCGTCACCTGAAAAAGGCCCATGGTTTCAACGCCCCCTTATCCCTTGATCGCGCCCGCGACCAGTCCCTTGATGAAGTACTTCTGCAAAAGCGCAAACAGCGCGATGATCGGCAGCGACGCCATGATGATGCCCGCGAACGCGTAGCCGTACTCGGACACGTACTGCCCGAAGAACGCGTAGATCGCGACCATCAGCGTGGGCTTTCGCACGTTGTTCAAGATCGACGCGCTGACGAGGTAGTCGTTCCAGATGCCGATGCCCGCGCGGATCAGGCAGGTGGCGGTCACGGGCTTCAAAAGCGGCAGGAAAATCCGCAGGTACACGCCGAACGTCGAGCAGCCGTCGATGTAGGCGGCCTCCTCCAATTCCTTCGGGAGCGTCCGCATGAACCCCGTGTACAAAAACACCGAGAACGGCAGGTTCCACGCCGCCTGGATGAGCACGTTTCCCCAGAGCGAGCCGTAGAGCCCCATGTTCTTGATGAGCACGACGAGCGGTATCAAGGCGCCGATGAACGGTATGACCATCAGCGCGATGATCGACGAATAGTAGATGCGAAAGCCGCGGTGGTTGATCCGGGCGATCGCGAAGCCCGCGAGCGAGCCGAACAGCACGACCATTGCGAGCGACACGAGCGTGATGAAGCCGGTGTTCCCCAGCGCCTGAAACAGCTTCATCTTCTTGATCGCGTACGCGTAGTTGTCGAACGAGATCATCTCCGGCCGGACGACGAGCGGGAATTTGACGATGTCCGTGCGCTTCTTGAACGCGCCGATCACGAAGTAGTAGATCGGCAGCCAGAACACGGCCGTCGAGAGCGCGAGCGAGAGGGAGCCGAGGACTCTCTTGAATACTTTCATCAGTAGATGTCCTCCCTCTTGCGAAGCACGACGAGCTGCACGAGCGATATCGCCGTGATGATCAGAATCAATATGACGGCGAGCGCGGAGCCGACCCCGAACTTGCCGGACTGGAACGCGAAGAAATAGATGCGCTGCGTCAGAAGCCTCGTCGAGTAGCCCGGCAGACCGCCGGACACGAGCCACGGGAGCTCGTACATCTTGAACGCCGCGATCGACGTCGTGAGCACGTTGATCGTGATCGACGGGGCCATCATCGGAATCGTGATGTGGCGCCGGATCTGGCCCATGCTCGCGCCGTCGATCGCCGCGGCCTCGTGAAGCTCGGGGGAGATGCTCTGCAGCCCCGCGAGGAAGATCACGATGCAAAGCCCCGCCTGCGCCCAGACCGCCGCGAAGATGACCGCGAGGTTCGTCAGTCCGTAGGTTTCCAACCAGTTGACCGGCGAGAGGCCGGCCATCTTCAATATCGCGTTGATGACGCCGTTGTTGTAGTTGTACATGATGCGCCAGACGATGCCGACGACCGAGCCGCTCAAAATGCACGGGAAGAACCAGAGCGTGCGGAACAGGCCGCGGGTGAACCGGCCGCGGTTTTTGCTGTCGAGCGCCAAGGCGAGTATGAACGAGAGCACGATCACGAGCGCGGTCGTGCCGACCGCGAACGCGAGCGTCGCGACGGCCATCTGCCAGAAGCCCTCGGTCGAGGGCAGCATCCTGTAGTTGTCAAGCCCTATGTAGGCCATGTCCTTGCTGACGCCGTTCCAATCGTGGAAGCTGTAGATGACGACGTTGACCAGCGGGACGATGATGAACAGTATGCACAGAAGCGTCGTCGGAACCAGAAACGCGACGCCCGTCCGGATGCGCGCGCGCTCGAAGCTCGAGTGGCGCTCGAACCTCGAGTGGCGCTCGAACCTCGAGTGGCTCGACCGGGCCGTGTGGGCCTGAGACATGTCTTTCACCTCGAAACTCGGAATTTCCGAAGGGGGCGCGGGCGCCCCCTTCGGGAGAGGAATTACTGGGCGGCCCTGTTGTAGGTCTTGAGGTATTGGTCGATCTCCTGGATGGCGGCGGCGGCGTCCTTGTTTCCGCCGTAGACGTCCTTCAGGGTCGTGCACGCGGCGTCCATGAACTCGTTCGTCCAGATGTTGAAGCCCATCTTCACGAACATCGCGGCGTTCATCGCCGGCACGATCTCGGCGATCGCGGACGGGAGAACGATCTGATCCTCGGTCATCGTATCCAGCACCGGCACGGTGCCGCGCGCGTTCTGGATGATCTTGAAGTTCTCGGGCTGGAACAGCCAGTTGAAGAAGATTTCGCGGGCCTCGACGACCTCGGGGGACGCCTCGGCCGCCGACAGGCCGAACGCGGTCTCCGGGGACACCGAGATCCAGACGCCCTTGCCGGCCTCGTTGAACGGCGCGAGCGTGGCCTTGACGTACTTCGCGTCGCCCGCGGCGGTCTCGATGCCGCTGCAGATGTTGTTCGCGGTCCAGTTGCCGGCGACGCACATCGCGACGATGCCGTCGGTCATCGCGGCGGTCACGTCGTCCTCGGTCATCGCGCCGGTGCCGGTCAGCATGTAGGGCGCAATCTGGGCGAGGTGCTCGGCGATCTTCGGGTACTTGAGGAAGTCGAACGTCCCGGCCATGAACTGCTCCTCGTAGACGCCCAGGCCCAATTCGTCGCCGGCGACGTTTCCGATGATCAGCTCGAGAAGCATCCAGCAGGTCGTCGTCTTGTCGCCCGCGAGCGTCAAGGGCGCGATGCCGGTCTTCGTCTTGATGTCCTCGCAGCACTGGATGAACTCATCCCAGTTCTCGGGGACCTTCGTCCAGCCGGCATCCTCGAGTATCTTCATGTTCAGGTACAAGGTCGAGAACGCCGCGCCCTGCGTCAGGCCGAACAGCTTCCCGTTGTAGGTGAACGCGTCGCGGTACGCCTGCGGGATGTGCTGCGACACCTCGAGCGTGTTCAGGTCCGCCAGCAGCCCCGCGTCGACGGCGTCGTAGAACGTGGACAGGTTGTCCACCTGCCAGACGTCCGGCGTGTCCTCCGCGGCGATGTGGGCGATGATGTAATCCATGTTCTTTTCGCCGAGGCCCACGGCCTCGAGGGTGATCCACGGGTACTCCTCTTCAAACTTGGGCTTCATGAACTCGTCCCAGGCGTCGGACCAGTCGGTCTGCACGATCCAGGTCTCCAGCACGACGGGGGTCTTCTGCTCGGCGATGCCCGCCGTCATGGCGAACGCCAGCAAAAGCGCCAGCAACAGGGCAGCGATCTTCCTCATGGCTCTTTTCCTCCTTCAATTTTCGGTCGTCTTGGGCGTCGTGGGGCGTTTTGGCGAAAGTTTCCTCCTTACATATCATTTTTGTCGTGCGACAAAATCGATCAATTCCGGTACAGCTCGCTCAAAGCGCAGGCCCTGCGCTTGAAAATCCGAAAGTGCTCGGCATACCGGGCGGGGTCCGGCGAGAAAATGCGCTCGCCGACTTCGATTCGGGACGCGCCCTCCTCGAGCGACGGGAACACGCCGCCTCCGGCGCCGGCCATCACCGCCGCGCCGACGGGCGCGAGGTCGAAGGCGGTCAGCGTCCTGACCTCGCAGTTCGCGATGTCGGCGACCATCTGCGCCCACAGCGCGCTCTTCGACGCGCCGCCCGCGAGCTTCAAAGACGGTATCGGGAATTTTTGGCGGAACGACTCGAGCACCCACGCCGCCTGCATCGCGACCCCCTCCATGACCGCGCGCGCGATGTCGAAGCGGTCGTGCGAGAGGTCGAGACCGAGGAACGCCGCCTTGCAGTCCGGGTTCCGGAGCGGAAACGCGCCGCCGTTGAAGTACGGATAGAAGAACAGCCCGTTCGCGCCGGGGTTGCGCTCGGCGGCGATGGAGTCGATCTCGGAATAGGGGAGGCCGCCCTCCCTTTCCGACGAGGCGACGCCGGTGCGGAACCAGTCGAGGCAGACGCCGCCGGCCGAGATCGCGACCATCGAGCCCCAGTTGCCCGCCGCGGGGATCGACTGCGAGAAGCCCGACGAGAAGTCCGGCTCGTCCGTCAGCGCGGTGATGACCCACGCGGTGCCGGTGCCCACGAGCACCTCGCCCGCGCGCGTGATGCCCGCGCCGAGCAGCGCCGCGTATTGGTCGTGCGCCCCGGAGACGAGCAGCGCGGACTTCGGAAGCCCGAGCTCCTCGGCGACCGAGGGCAGGAGCGTCCCGACCGGTTGGCCGGACGGCACGATCTCGGCGAGCATGCGCTCGTCGATGCCGAGAAAATCGAGTATCGCCGGGTCGTAGGCGCGGCGGCGGATGTCGGTCAATTGGTTGATGCCGGCGTCCGACGGGTCGACCGCGGCGCGGCCGGTCATCCGGAGCGATATGTAGTCGGGGACGGACAGGAACTTTGCCGTCTTTTCGAACACGTCCGGACGGTTGTCGCGCAGCCACTTGATCTGCATCGCGTTGAGCCCCCGGCCGAGCTTCCAGCCCGATTTCTGATACATGTAGTCCTCGCCGAAGCGCGAGGCGAACTGCCTCCGCTGCTCCTCGCAGCGGACGTCGCTCCAGACGAGCGCCGGGTGGAGCGGCCGGAAATATTCGTCGACCGGGACGAGCGTGCCGCCCTGCAGCGAGAGCGACAGCGCGACGACGGATTCCTCGCGCCCCGAAGCGACCGCGCGCACGGTCTTTGTAAGCGCGCGCCACCAGTCCTCGGGGTCCTGCTCGCAGCGGCCGGCGCCCGGCGTGTTGAGCGCGTAGCCGGAGTACGCGTGCGCGACGATCCGCCCCGCCTCCGAAACGAGGTTGCTCTTGAGACCCGTCGTCCCGATGTCGATGCCGATCAGGGTTCTGTCCATATGCCCTCCGCGGAATGGCAGTCCAAGCTCATCTTAGCGCATAACCGGCGGATTGTCAAGAATTTTTGATTGTTTCGGTCATGTTTTTGATGTTCTTTTCCGAAACAATGCCAAATCATCGCAAACATGGCGCTTCCGGAGGCTCGCGGCGCTTGACACATGCGCGCCGTTTTTGGTATACTTTCCCCGGACAAACTATTGCGATGGGCGGAGATTTCTTTGGTCAAGAAGAGCCTTCGGGAGAGCTATCTGCTGAACATGCTCAAGTCCACGGGGCAGATCACGACGAACAACGCCATGCAGATGCTGGATGTCTCCGAGGCGACCGCGCGGCGGCTGTTCGCCGAGATGGAGCGGTCGGGCGTCGCCGTGCGCAGCTACGGCGGCATACGGCTCGCGCCGCGGACGATGAACTACTCGTTTGAGCAGAACGAGCGCGTGTACAGCCAGGAGAAGCAGCGCATCGGGCGGATGGCGGCGATGTTTGTCGAGGACGGCGACACGATCTACCTCGACTGCGGCACGACCGTGTTCCAGATGACGCTGGCGCTCTCCGACCGCATCGCCGAGTGGGAGTTCGAATCGCTGAACATCGTGACGAACTCGATCGCGAACGTGCAGGCGATCGCGCCGTCGCCGAAGTGCCGGGTGATCCTGGTCGGCGGCGAGTACGACAGCGCGCGGCGCGACTTCTCGGGGCCGCTGACGGAGAAGTACATCGCGCCGTTCCACTTCACGAAGTGCTTCTTCGGCTGCGACGGCACGTCGCCGAAGATGGGGTTCTCGTCGAATCAGGTCAGCATCTCGAGCCTCAACACGCACGTGATGGAGCGGTCGGACTTCACCTGCGTGCTGCTCGACGGCAGCAAGCTCAACAAGTGCTCGCTCGTGACCTACGCGAGGCTCGAGGACGTCGACGCGATCGTGACCGACAGGGAGCCCGAGGGGGAGATCAAGGACGCGCTCTTCGACGCCGGGGTCCGGGTCAACGTCGCAAACCCCGAATAAGCACGCCAACCTCCGGACAAAGCCCGGAGGTCGGTTTTTAGTCGCCGATGACGGTGACCTGCACGGTCCTCTTGCGCGCGCGGGTCGTGTCGAAATCGACGAAGTACAGAAGGCCGAATTCGCCCAGGTCCATCTCCCCGTCGATCAGCGCGATGTTTTCGCTGCGGCCGACGAGCGCCGAGCGCAGGTGCGCGTCCGTGTTGTGGCAGCCGCGCGCGTCCTCGCCGTGCTCCGAAGCGAATTTCAGCGCCTTCGGGCCGGGATGCAGATACATGCCCTCGCGCCGGCAGACGGGCATGATCGGCTCGAACGCGTCGAAGAAGTCCTGCTGCAGCGTCTCGAGGCCGGTCATCGACAGATCGAACGCCGGCTCCTGCGTGATCACCGAGCAGGTCGTGTGGTGCGAGTAGACGGACACGATGCCGTTTCGGATGCCCGAGCGCCCGACAATCTCCCGCGCGGCGGCGGTGATGTCGTGAAACGTCGCGATCTTGTCGTCGGATTGCAGTTGAAGCGCCTCTCTGTAGACCATGCCGCACCTCCGTCAGCGTCTTCCAGCCAGTTCGTCCTTCGCCTTGCGCACGTGCGCGACCATCTCGTCGAGCAGTTTAAACGGGTCGGGGGAGCGGAGCACGCCGCTCGCCGAGCCCGCGGCCTCGGGTCGATCGCCTTGACCGCGCGGATCGCCTCCATGACGTAGCCCATGTCGCTCGCGTTGCCGCTGCCGATCAGCTCCGTCGGCTCGGGGTTGAGTATATCCGGGTGCAATTGCGCGATCGCCTGCGCCTCCTCGATCGTGTCCGCGCAGCAGAACGACAGCATGTCCAATTCGTTCGCGCGCGCGATCGTCCGCTTGATCGCGGAGAGCGTCATCGGCCGCTCGCAGTGGTTGATGACGACGCCCTGCGCGCCGGCCGCCTTTACCGCCTCCGGCAGCACGTCCGCCATGCCGCGGCCGGGGCGCAGCGTGTCCATGTACGGCGCGAGGACGATCAGATGCGGGCAGTGCTCGCGAATCCTCCGGATTTCGGTGTAGGGCGATATGAACAGCACGTCCACGTCGTACTTCATCGCCGCCCTGTCCGCGGCCATCGCGAACTCCAACACGGCGTCGCCATAGATGTAGTTCTTGACGCTCGTCTCAAAAAAAGGGGTTCTGATCTTCGGCTTCATCCGCTGCACTCCCTCTATGTACTGCCATCTACCGTTATTTTAATCGAAAGCGCGCGCGAAGTCAACCGTTCCCATCAAATTTTTGATCGGTACGGTCTATTTTTTGAATGAGCCGGTCAGTTCAGGGGCGCCGCTCCTCGATGGTCACGCGCACGGTGTCGCCGGGCTGCTTGCCGATCTTCTTGCGGATGTCCTTGCGGATGCCGAGTATGTGGCACGGCGTTCCCATCTTGACGAGGCTTCCGTCGTACGGCTCGCCGTCGAACGTCGCGTGCACGGGCACGCGGCCCTTCCCGAACGCCGCCTTCACGTCGAACGGGACCTCGACGTAGGCGGCGTCCATGTCCGGCGCCCCGACGATCGCGGCGTCAAACGCGTAGACCATGCCCTTCATCTCCCTTCTCCTTTCCAGTATAGCATAATTCGGCGAAAAAAAAGAGCCGCGAAGAGGCGGACCTGCCCGGGCACAAGCCGGAGGGACACTTGGCCGAGATCATCGCCGCGCTCGCGGCGTTCGCGGGATAGCGCCCGTCACAGGATCACGCGCAGCGCGAACTCGCCGTTCTTCGCCTCGAAGCTGCACAGCCCCGCGTGCTTCTCGACGATCAGCGCGATGCTCTTCGTGCCGAGCCCGTCCTCGTCGGCGACCGCGCCGTCCTCGATTTTGACCTCGCCCTCGAACGGGTTTGCGATCTCGAGCAGAAGCTGGCTGTTCTTCATGTGGCAGCTGAACCGGACGACCCGCTCCCGGTCGCCGACGGCGCTCGCGGCCTCGATCGCGTTTTCGAGCGCGTTCGAGATGATGACGCAGAGGTCGGCGTCCGGGATGTCGAGCTTCTCCGGAATGTCGGCGCGTATGTCCATCGAGACGCCGCGCCGCTCCGCCTGCGCGCGGAACGACGACAGGATCAGGTTCACCGTCTCGTTTTTGCAGAACGCGTGCGCGGCAGGCTGGTCGATGCTCCGCTCGATGCCGGCGACGTAGGCCGTGATGCCGTCGCAGTTTTTCTCGGCGGCGAGCGAGTGTATGTAGCGCAGGTGGTGGCGCAGGTCGTGGACGTACACGGCGGCCTGCCGCTCGGAATGCTTCAAGGATTCCATGTGCTGCAGCGCGCCCTGCAGCTGCGTCTGAAGGAGCTGCGAGACGCCCTTCGCCTCGAGCCGCTCGCGAATCTGCCGCGCGTACTCGACGATCAGGAGGTAGGTGAGGAACGACAACACGCTCAGCGAAAGCTGCCAGATGCCGGTCTCCCGGAAGGTCTCGAGGTCGTAGAGGAAGCGGTAGCGCGTCTGGTAGTACGAGACGAACGCGCATAAAAACGGTACGGCGCAGAACAGCGCCCAGCCGCGGTGGTAGTTGTCGAGCAGGTACAGAAGCGGGGGCCGGAAATACAGCTTCAAGAGCAGCAGCATCGGCACCGACAGCGCGACGTAGCTCACGAGCTTTACGAGGTAGTTGTTGCCGAGCACCAGCGCCGCGGCGTGCGCGCCGAGCAGGAGCGGGGACACCCAGATGACCGCCGTCAGGAACACGAACACCGTCTTGATGCCGCGGTAGCGGGAAATCAGCATGGAAGTCGCGAGCAGGAACAGAAGCGATACGACCGGATAGACGCGCAGATACCGCTCGATGCCGAACGCGCGCAGCGCGAGCACGTTTGCCACGACCCCGGCCGCGAGCAGCGCCGCGAACAGCCGCGAGCCGCGCTTGCGAAGGTCGAACCCCTCGAGGATCATGATGCCGGACGCGATGTACACCAACAGCAGGCAGGTGTTGAACTGCATCTCAAAGCTGTGCATTGGTCATCACACTCCGTCCGAAGGAATAGGCGATGTAGCGCCGCTTGACCTCGTTGTAGTTCGCCTTGGAGATGGGCACGCAGCCGCCGTCGGTCATGATCAGCTCCCGCTCGCTGAGCTTGCGCACGTGATCCATGTTGATGATGTAGG
>MWAC01000281.1 GCA_002068815.1 Firmicutes bacterium ADurb.Bin467
CACGGCGGGCGCGACCGGGTCGTCCGCCGCGGGCTTCGGACGGCCGACGAGCAGCACAACGGCGACGGCGGCGAGCACGAGCATCGCCGCGAGCGTCCATATCAACCCGATGGGCGGCCTCCCCCTGCGCGGGGAATGCCCGCCGGACATCCGGGCGCTTCCGTACATCCTCCGGGGAGGGATCCCCTCCCGCGCGTCTCTCCTGTCAGCCATGCGCTCTCCTCGATTCCCGGCGCTTTGCGCGCTCTCCCGTTGGACGATTGCCGGAGGGCGCGGGTTCCGTGCTCCGGTCAATCAAGGATTGTCACGCCGACCCCGGGCGCCGCCGCAGCCTTCGGCTCGAAAATTCAACACAGATTATAGTGCGTGTCCCAAAAAATGTCAAGGAAAAGCGGCGACCCGACCCGGATCGCCGCAGAACCCTTCTTTCAGTTCCCCTGCCTCGCGAGCTCGAACTCCCGGAGCATCTCCTTGTCCGGCTTCTTCGTCAAAAGCGACACGATTACGATCGCGATTGCGCTCACGACGAATGCCGGGAACAGCTCGTAGATGCCGAGCACGCCGCCCAGCGGGCGTATCGCGAGCTTCCACAGGAACACCATGCCGCCGCCCGCGAGCATGCCGGCGACGGCGCCCGCGTAATTCGTGCGCTTCCAGAACAGCGAGAACAGCATGATCGGCCCGAACACCGCGCCGAAGCCCGCCCACGCGAACGACACGATCGTGAAGATCACGCTGTTTTCGTCGAGCGCGATCGCGACGCCGATCAGGGCGATCGCCAGGAGCACGACGCGCGACATCATCATGACCTGCTTGTCGGTGGCGTCCTTCTTCATGATGCTCTTGAAGATGTTCAGCGAGAACGCGCTCGCGGCGATCAGGAGGTACGAGTCGGACGAGCTGATCGTCGCCGCGAGTATGCCGGCCATGATGATGCCGGCGACAAGCGGCGGGAACAGCGTCTGCGAGAGCACGATGAACACGTTTTCCGCGCCGGAGGCGGTGTTGAGCACCGCGTGCACCGGGAACATCGCGCGGCCGACGATGCCGATCAGTACCGCCGCCCCGAGCGAGATCACGACCCAGACCGTCGCGATGCGGCGCGACTTCACGAGCTCGCTGCGCTTGCGGATCGCCATGAACCGCAAAAGCACCTGCGGCATGCCGAAGTAGCCGAGGCCCCAGGACATCGTCGAGATGATCGTCAAAAGCCCGTAACTCCCCGCCGCGCCGAACAGCGGGGCGCCGGCCTCGGAGATCATCTGCGCGCCGTTCGCGCCGACCGTCGGACTCGCGATGCCGAAGAACGTGAAGAACCCGGGAATCGCCCTCGCGTTTTCGACGACCGCGCCGAACCCGCCCGCGGAGGCGACGCCCGCGATCAGCACGACCGACAGCGCGAAGATCATGACGACCGCCTGCATGAAGTCGCTCGCGCTCTCGGCGAGGAAGCCGCCGAGAAACGTGTAGATCAGGACGAACACCGCGCCCGCGATCATCATCGTGCGGTAGCTCTGCCCGAACATCGTGCTGAAGAGCTTCCCGCAGGTGACAAAGCAGCTCGACGCGTACACCGTAAAGAAGATCAGAATGAACAGCGACGCGATCGTCATGATGACCTTGCGCTTCTCCCGGAACCGGTTCGAGAAGAAGTCCGGGATCGTGATGGCGTTCCCGGCGACGACCGAGTAGCTGCGCAGCCGCTTCGCGACGAACAGCCAGTTGAGGTAGGTGCCCAGCGCCAGCCCGATCGCCGTCCACGCGGCGTCCGAGAACCCGCACCAGTAGGCGACGCCCGGGAGACCCATCAGCAGCCAGCCGCTCATGTCCGACGCCTCCGCGCTCATCGCCGCGACCCACGGCCCGAGCGAGCGGCCGCCCAGGAAGTACTCCTCGCTCGACCGGTTCGACCGCTTCGAAAAGTAGAGCCCGATGCCGATGACGATCGCCATGTAGCCGATCATGGCGATGAGGTTTTGTACCGTGTCGTGATTCATCGTGACGCCCCCCTGCATTTTTTCCGACGGTATGCCCATCATTATAGCAAGAAGCCGGCGGATGTGCAGGAATTTTATGTTAAATGTTTCACTTTTCGAATGGAAAACCTCCATTTTTCGCAGAAATGGAGGTTTGTATAAAAATACATGCGGTTTTCGACCGCATGCCATCAAAATCATCCTTTCTGTCTGGACCTGTGCGGATTGTATCAGCCACCCTTGAACGGCCTGTGAACGCGCAGAGAATGGTTTGTGGTTTTTTCAGGGAAAAAAACAGGAGCCTTTCGGCCCCTGTCGGTGTCTTGGGATCACTTTTTGCTCTTCGCCTCTCCCAAATACGCGTCCCTGACCCTCGGATTTTCCAACAGCACCGCGCCCTCGCCGGAGAGCGCGATCGAGCCGGTCTCGAGCACGTATCCGTAGTTCGCGCAGCGAAGCGCCGCGTTCGCGTTCTGCTCGATCAAAAGGATCGTGATCCCCTCGTCGCTCAACTGCCGGATGATCTGGAAGATGTCCCGCACGACCAGCGGCGCGAGCCCGAGCGACGGCTCGTCCATCATCATCAGCTTCGGCCTCGCCATCATCGCGCGGCCGACGGCCAGCATCTGCTGTTCGCCGCCGGAGAGCGTGCCGGCCATCTGCCAATGGCGCTCCTTGAGCCGGGGGAACACCTCGAACACGTGCGCGCTGTCGCGCTCGATCGCGTCCTCGTCGGTGCGCAGGTACGCGCCGATCCTGAGGTTTTCGAGCACCGTCAGGTTCGGAAACACGCGCCGCCCCTCGGGGACGAGCGCGATGCCCTTCGCGACGATCTTCTGCGGGTCCTTGCCCGTGATGTCCTCGCCGCCAAACTCGATCTTCCCGGAGCGGATCGGCACGATGCCGCTGATCGAGCGCAGCGTCGTCGATTTTCCGGCGCCGTTCGCGCCGATCAGGGTCACGATCTGCCCCTCCTCGACCGCGAACGATATGCCCTTGAGCGCCTCGATGCCGCCGTAGCTGACCTTCAGGTCCGTCACCTTCAGAAGGCTCATTCCTCGTCCACCCCCAGATACGCCTGAATGACCTCCGGGTTCCCCTGCACCTCGGCGGGCGTGCCGTCGGCGATCAGCTTCCCGAAGTCGATCACGTAGATTCTGTCCGAAATGTCCATGACGAGGTTCATGTGGTGCTCGATCATGAACACCGTCAGGCGGAACTCGTCCTTGATCCGGCGGATGAAGCGGCCGAGGTCGTCGGTCTCCTGCGGGTTCATGCCGGCGGCCGGCTCGTCGAGCAGGAGGAGGCTCGGCCCGGTCGCGAGCGCGCGCGCGATCTCGAGGCGCCGCTGCTTGCCGTAGGGAAGCGACGTCGCCTTCTCGTCCCGGACGCTCAAGAGCCCCACGACGTCGAGCAGCCTCAGCGCCTCCTCGCGCATCCTCCGCTCCTCCCTGGCGTTTACCCGGAACGTCGCCGAGAACAAATTGCTGGTCTTTCGAAGGTGCGTCGCGATCAGCACGTTTTCGAACACGGTCTGCGTCTTGAACAAACGTATGTTCTGGAACGTGCGCGCGATGCCCATCTTCGTGATGCGGTCGGGCGTGATCTTGACGACCTTTTCGTACTTTCCGGCGTTCTCGCCGGCGTAGAGCTTCTTCATCTTGCCCGACGGGTGGTTCGACGCGATCAGCGTATTCCCGAACCAGACCTCGCCGTTCGTCGGCTCGTAGACGCCGGTCACGCAGTTGAACGCGGTCGTCTTTCCGGCGCCGTTCGGCCCGATCAGCGCGACGATCTCGCCGCGGCGGACCTCCATCGTCAAATTGTTGACCGCGACGACGCCGCCGAACTGCATCGTCACGTCGTTTAGCCGAAGCACGGTCTCGCTCATTTTGCGGCCTCCTTTCCGCGCTTTTTGCGGAACAGGTCCGGGAGCTCGCGCATGCCCATCATGCCCTGGCGGTAGAACAGCACCACGACCATGATGATCACCGAGAACACGACCAGCCGGAAGCCGTTGCGAAGCAGCGGCACCTCGAACGTGCCGATCACCTGCTTCTGGTCGAGAAAGCGCAGCCACCACTCGGAGCACGCGACGAACAGGAACGCGCTTATGCAGCTTCCCGACACCGACCCGATGCCGCCGAGCACCACGATCAACAGGATTTCGTAGGTCATCGCCGAGGTGAAGCCCTTGGCCTGCACGGTGTTTGTGAACATCGCGAGCATCGCGCCGCCGACGCCGGCGAAGAATGAGCTGATCGCGAACGCGAGCTGCTTGTGGCGCGCGAGGTTGACGCCCATCGCCTCGGCGGCGACCTCGTCGTCGCGGATCGCCTTGAACGAGCGGCCGTAGGTCGAGTTGATCAGAAGCATGATGATGCCGATGCACACGCCCGCGATCACAAACGGCAGAAGCGTCGAGAGGTACAGTACGACCTTCCCCTCCGCGTTTACGATGTTGAAGTCGTTGAACGTCGGGTAGTCCTTCAGCATGTTCGAGCCGTTCGTGACGGGGCCCAATTTCTTCCACTGGAAGATCGCGCGGACGATCTCCGCGAAGCCGAGCGTCGCGATCGCGAGGTAGTCGCTCTTGAGCCGGAGCACCGGGAGCCCGATCAAAAACGCGAACAGCGCCGCGACGAGCCCGGCCAAGATCATCGCCGGGATGACCGGCAGCGTGAAGTTGATCGCCGGCGTGAAATACTGGTAGACGCGCGCGCGCACCTCGCCGGGGATGCTGAAGATCGCGTACACATACGCGCCGATCAGCATGAAGCCCGCCTGTCCTAGCGAGAACAGCCCCGTAAAGCCGTTCAGCAGGTTCATCGACACCGCGACGAGCGCGTAGGTCGCGCCCTTCTTGAGCACGGTGAACAGCATCGTCGTCGGCGGTATGAACTGCTCGAGCGCGAACACGACCACGTAGATGAAAAATATGATGCCCGCCGAAATCCAGGTCGCGCGGTCCGGGCGCTTCTTGGCGGAAGGCGCGAAATTCTTCTGCATATTCCTGCCCTCCTATACCTTGTCGGTCGTCTTTTCGCCGAAGAGCCCCGTCGGCTTGACGATCAAAATGATGATCAAGAGCGCGAACGTGAACGCGTCGGAGAATGTCGTGAGATCGAGCGTCTGCTTGATGATGCCCGATTTGAGCAAGATCAGGTCGAGGCCCTTGATCAGGTTTTCGCAGATGCCGATGATGAACGCGCCGACGACCGCGCCGGGGATCGAGCCGATGCCGCCGAACACCGCCGCGACGAACGCCTTGAGCCCCGGCATCGCGCCGGAGGTCTGTATGACGGTGTTGTAGTTTGTGAAGTAGAGGATCGAGCCGATCGCGGCGAGGAACGAGCCGATCACGAACGTCGTCGAGATGACGGCGTTGATCTTGACGCCCATCAGCTGGCTCGTCTCGAAGTCCTTCGAGACCGCGCGCATCGCCATGCCGACCTTCGTGTGGTTGATGAGGAGCACCAGCAGTACCACGAGGATCAGCGTCAGGACCGGCGTGACGAGCGTGACCATCTTCGTCGACGCGCCGAACACGCTGACCGACTCCGAGATCCACGGGACCGTCGGGTAGACCTTGTTCAATCCGCCGGTCACGTAGAGCACGATGTTCTGCAGAAAATAGCTGACGCCGATCGCGGAGATCATGATCGACATGCGCGGAGCGGAGCGCAGCGGCTTATACGCCGCGCGCTCGATCAGGAATCCGATCATGATCGTGAGAATGACCGACATCGGAAGCGTCACATACAGCGGAAGCCCGGTGGCGTTTAAATACACCATCAGTATGCCCGCGACCATGAACACGTCTCCGTGCGCGAAGTTGATGAGCCGCAGTATGCCGTAGACCATCGTATAGCCGATGGCGATCAGGGCGTACTGCCCGCCGACGGAGATGCCGGACAGCAGATAGGGCAGGACCGTACTCACAAAGGAACCCTCCTCGTCTCTGCGCCGCCTCGAAAGGGCGCGCCCGGTGCGCTTTCGAGGCGACACACATGGACCCCCGGGGAAAGCAGATGCACGGCGGGAGAGAGGGTCTCCCGCCATGCACGCACTCTTGATTTTCCCGCGGATTTATTCGACGGTCTGCACCGTCACGAACTCCCAGACGCCCTCCGCCGTGTTCGCCTTCTTGATGAACGCGGAGTTGCGGTTCGCGTCGCCCGTCTCCTGGTTGAACTCGATGTGGCCGGAGACGCCTTCGTACACGACATCCCAGAGCGCCTCGTTCACGGCCTTCGAGTCGATCGTGCCGGCGGCCTTGAGCGCCTCGAGCGCCACGAAGTAGGCGTCGTAGCCCATCGCGGAGACCGCGGAGACCATGTCGTTGCCGCCGTTGTTCGTCAGCATCTCGGGATTTTTGTTCATCCACTCCTTGATGCCGGCGTCGAACTCGGGCGCGCCGCCCTCCTGATAGAAGGTGGAGATGTAGATCTCGACGTTCTTTCCGTGCGCGGCGGTCGTCACGACGTTGGAGTCCCACGTGTCGCCGCCCATCAGCGGGAAGGTCACGGCCTGCGCCGCGGCCTGGTCGATGATCTGGGTGATGTACGCGAGCGAGCACGGCGCGAAGAACACGTCCGCGTTCATCTGCGTCGCGGTCGAGATGTAGGAGGTGAAGTCCGCGTTGCCCTGCGGGAAGTTCTCGGAGATCACGGTGCCGCCGAGCGCCTCAAACGCCTGCTGGAAGTAGTAGGCGAGGCCCACGTCGTAGTCGTTGCCGAGCTCGGCCAGGCAGTAGGCGGTCTTCGCGCCCAGCGTGTTGAACGCGTAGTTCGCAAGAACCGTGCCCTGGAACGGGTCGAGGAAGCAGATGCGGAAGTAGTGGGTGTTGCCGAGCGTGACCTGCGGGTTCGTGCAGGTGACGCCGATCGCCGGGATGCCCGCGTCCTTGAAGTACGGCGAGCCCGCGATCGAGACGCCGGAGCCGTAGGAGCCCAGAACCACCGAGACGCCGGCGCTGACGAGCTGCTGCGCGGCGGAGGGCGCCTTGTCGGTCGAGGACTGGTTGTCCGCGTAGACCAGCTCGACGTCGTATGTGACGCCGCCGATCTCGACGGTCGGCTGGACGGCGTTCGCGTACTGCATGCCCAGCGTCTCCTGCTTGCCGCCCGCGCCGCTGTCTCCGGATGCCGGTTCGTAGACGCCGATCTTCACGGTCTCGGCCATCGCCGACGCGCAGATGGCCAGCATAAGCACCAGAACCAATGCCAGAATCCTCTTCATGAAAAGCCCTCCCATAGAAATTTTATATCGCTTTATCAGTATACAGGATTTCCGGAAAATTTGCAAGTCCCCGGCAAAGCCTAGCCGAAATTTCGCCGGTGTCTCCAACTCGCGGACATTTTCGCGCGAAAATTGCAGGATTCTCGCGCTTGGCCGCCGTTTCCGCGCCAATATGCGGGAATCGCGAAGACGGCTGTCCGCGCTTGGCGGACACGCGATCGCCGCGGCGGGCTGTTGCGAAACGGCGGAAAGTCTGTTATAATGTATGCAAACGGAAAGGAGCGGAACGAGATGGGTGTATTTTCCAGCGAGGCGGAGGCCAAGCGAAAGCAGAATCTCAGGGAACTCGAGGACAAGCGGCTCCGCTTCGCAAAGCGCCTGACGGACGAGGGCTTCTCTGCGCAGGCCTGCCTGTTTGCCCAATTCAACGGCGGATTCACGGCGGTCGCGAAGTGCGGCGAGGACATCTGCCTGATCAAGGGCCCCGCTCCCGGCGCGGACGAGGATTTCTCGATCCGGCGCATCCCCGGCGCGCGCGCGCGCTGCGAGGATATCCTCATCAAGTCCGAGGGCCTGGGCGGGCTCTTGGGCTTCGGCAAAAAGGGCGGCGCGGGCTTCAAGCTCATCGTCGATACGCCCGACGCGGACGAGTTCGCCGTCGAAATCGTCGCGGGGCTCAACTCGTTTCTGGAGATCACCGGAGGGAAGAACGGCCTTCTGAACCCCAGGCGCCGCCGCGGAAACGCGAACTTCGTCTGGGACTTCCGCCCGGTCGAGCGCGAGCACGTCGCGCCGCTGAAGAGTCGCTGGATGAAGCTCATAAACGGGGCGGAGTAGGATAGAGTTCGAGGTTACAAACGAAAGACAGGCAAAGCGCCCTGTCTTTCGTTTCCTCCGCTCGCGCCCGAAATCCTTCCTCATTATATACCTCTCCGGAAACCCAAAGGAAACGCCCGAAAATCCAAAGATTTTCTACTTGACGAAATTCCTGTGCATAGGTATAATTGTTATGTCTCTGTTGAGACCGGCCTTGGTTATCCTCCGAAACCGGTTCCCCCGGTTTTGGTCGTAGCAAATGGTGCAAAATGCTGAAGGAGGAACCCCAAATGAAGAAACTGTTGGTTCTGGTTCTGGCGCTGGTTCTGGCGCTGGGCTGCGCGTCCGCCCTCGCGGAGGAGAAGACCGAGCTCGATATCCGCGCGCTCGTCTGGAAGTTTGACGATACCTACGGGAGCACCGTCCGCGCAGCCATGGACAAGTGGGCCGCGGCCTACTCCGAGG
>MWAC01000282.1 GCA_002068815.1 Firmicutes bacterium ADurb.Bin467
GAAAACGCGTATCTGCCCGACCCGGGGTCCGTCAATCCCGGCGTTCCGGAGCTTTTGATGACCGGCGAGTGCGCGGACGGCTACGGCGTGCTCGAGATTCATCCGGACGGCTACGGCTTCCTGCGCGCGGAGAACTACCTGCCGGGCACGAAGGACGTGTACGTGTCGATCGCGCAGATTCGCAGGTTCAACCTGCGCACCGGCGACTATGTCGTCGGAAAGACGCGCCCGCAGCGCGAGGGCGACCGCTACAACGCGATGATCTTCATCAGCGAGGTCAACGGCGAACCCCCGGAGAACACCGCGCGCCGCCGCCCGTTCGAGACGCTGGTGCCGGTCTACCCGAACGAGCGGCTTCGGCTCGAGAGCCCGGAGGGGAAGGGCGACCTCGCGCTTCGGCTGATCGACATACTCGCGCCGATCGGCAAGGGGCAGCGCGGCATGATCGTCTCGCAGCCCAAGGCCGGCAAGACGACGCTCCTCAAGAAGATCGCGAACGCGATCACGCGCAACAACCCGGACGTGCACCTGATCGTGCTCTTGATCGACGAGCGGCCCGAGGAGGTCACCGACATGAAGCGGTCGATCGACGGCGAGGTCGTGTACTCGACGTTCGACGAGGCGCCCGAGAACCACACGCGCGTCAGCGAGATGGTGCTCGAGCGCGCGCAGCGGCTCGTCGAGCAGGGCAAGGACGTCGTCGTGCTGCTCGACTCGATCACGCGGCTCGCGCGCGCGTATAACCTCGTGATCCCGCCGACCGGCCGGTCGCTCTCCGGCGGCCTCGACCCGGGCGCGCTGCACAAGCCGAAGCGGTTCTTCGGCGCGGCGCGCAACATCGAGAGCGGCGGGAGCCTCACGATCATCGCGACGGCGCTCGTCGAGACCGGCAGCCGCATGGACGACATCATCTTCGAGGAGTTCAAGGGCACCGGCAACATGGAATTGCACCTCGA
This sequence comes from Firmicutes bacterium ADurb.Bin467, assembly GCA_002068815.1. GTDB lineage: Bacteria > Bacillota > Clostridia > Christensenellales > Aristaeellaceae > Pullichristensenella. The sequence continues at coordinate 957 of MWAC01000282.1, forward strand.
CCGCAAGCTCTCCGACCGCCGCATCTTCCCGGCGATCGACATGTACAAGTCCGGCACCCGGCGCGAGGAGCTGCTGTTCACCGAGGCCGAGCTCGAGGGCACGATGAAGATTCGCAGGCTCCTCTCCGGCGGCAACCCGCAGGAGACCGCGGAGCAGCTGATCGGCATGATGGAAAAGACGAACAGCAACGCCGACTTCTTCAACCGGCTCAAGGGCTGGATGGCCGTGTTCGAGAAGGAAGGGTTCACGATGAAAGCCTAAATCAAACGGAGCCGTTTACGCGGCTCCGTTTGATTTAAAGGTTCATTTCCCGTTTGACCTCTTCAAAGCACCGGACCGCGAAGGCCAAGTCCTCCTTCGCGTGCCCGGCGCTGACCTGCGTGCGAATGCGCGCCCTGCCGTTCGGGACGACGGGATAGCTGAAGCTGACGACGTAGACGCCCTTGTCGAGCATGCGCGCGGCGAACTCCTTCGCGACGTGCGCGTCGCCGAGCATCACGGGGACGATCGGGTGCTCGCCCGCGGGAACCGTCAGCCCGATCTCGCCGAGCGCGCGGCGGAAGAACGCGGTGTTCTCCGCGAGCCGGTCGCGAAGCGCGGTGTCCGCCTCGAGCATGTCGAGCGCCTTCAACGTCGCCGCGCAGATCGCCGGCGCGACGGTGTTCGAGAATAAATACGGGCGCGAACGCTGCCGCAAAAGGTCGACGATCGGCTTTCTGGCCGCGGTGTAGCCGCCCGACGCGCCGCCGAGCGCCTTTCCGAACGTGCCGGTCAGTATGTCGATGCGGCCCATGACCCCGGCGTGCTCCGGCGTGCCCCTTCCGTGTCTGCCCATGAAGCCGACCGCGTGGCTGTCGTCGACCATGACGAGCGCGCCGAACTCGTCGGCGAGGTCGCAGATCGCGGGCAGGTTTGCGATGATGCCGTCCATCGAGAACACGCCGTCGGTCGCGATCAGTTTTACGCGCGCGTCCTTTGCCTCGACGAGCTTTTCGCGCAAATCCGTCATGTCGTTGTTTTTATAGCGAAGGCGGTTGGCCTTGCTAAGCCGTATGCCGTCGATGATCGACGCGTGGTTCAGTTCGTCCGAGATCACGGCGTCCTCGGGGCCGAGCAGCACCTCGAACAGCCCGCCGTTCGCGTCGAAGCAGCTCGAGTAGAGGATCGCGTCGTCCATGCCGAGGAACGCGGCGAGCCTATGCTCGAGCTCCTTGTGCAACTGCTGCGTGCCGCAGATGAAGCGCACGCTCGAGAGGCCGAACCCCCAGCGGTCGTAGCTCTGCTTCGCGGCCGCGATCAATTCGGGGCTGTCGGAGAGCCCGAGGTAGTTGTTCGCGCACAGGTTCAGCACGCCGTCTGCGCGCGTCGTGTCGATGCGGGCGCTTTGCGGTGTCTTCAGGATGCGCTCGTCCTTGAACGTCCCTGCCTCGCGGATTTTCTCCAGCTCCGCCCCGTAGAATCGAAGCGCTTCCTTCATGGCTCCTTCCTCCAGTCCAGCACGACCTTGCCGCAGTTTCCGGAGTTCATCGCGGCGAAGCCCTGCTCGAACTCCGTGTAGTGGAATCGGTGCGTGATGAGCGGCGTCAGGTCGAGCCCGCCCTCGATCATCGCGGCCATCTTGTACCACGTCTCGTACATCTTGCGCCCGTAGACGCCCTGCAGCGTCAGGCCCTTGAAGATCACGTCGTTCCAGTCGATGCGCGCGTCGGACTTGAAGATCCCGAGCAGCGCGACCTTGCCGCCGTTTCGCATGTTCGCCAGAATCTGGTGCAGCGCCGATTCGCTTCCGGACATCTCGAGCGCGACGTCGAAGCCCTCGACCATGTGGTTTTCGCGCATGACCTCCCAGAGGTTGAAGTGCGCGACGTTGACGGCGAACAGTCCCATCTTCCGCGCGAGGTCGAGCCGGTATTCGTTGAGGTCGGTGATGATGACCTGCCGCGCGCCGTTTTTCTTGCAGATCGCGCCCGCCATGATGCCGATCGGCCCCGCGCCGGTCACGAGCACGTCCTCGCCGACGACGTCGAATTGCAGCGCCGTGTGCGTCGCGTTTCCGTACGCGTCGAAGAACGCGATCACGTCCTCGTCGAGCGATTCCTCCTCGAGCGGCACGACGTTCGACGCGGGCAGGCACAGGTATTCCGCGAACGCGCCCGCGCGCTGCACGCCGACGCCCTTCGTGTGCGCGCACCACTGGCCGTTTCCGCCGCGGCAGTTGCGGCAGTGGCCGCAGACGATGTGCCCCTCGCCGCTCACGCGCTGGCCGGCGTGCAGCCCCTTGACCTCGCAGCCGACCTCCGCGATCTCGCCGACGTACTCGTGCCCGATCACCATCGGCGGCGCGATGTTCTGCCGGCTCCACGCGTCCCAGTTGTAGATGTGCAGGTCGGTGCCGCAGATCGCGGTCTTGCGGATGCGAATCAGCACCTCGTCGCGCCGCGGCTCGGGTATGGGAACGCGCGCGAGCGCGAGGCCCGGCTCCGGGCTCGCCTTCACGAGCGCATCCATCATGCCGGTCATGAACTTCCCTCCTTGCAAAATCTCCCTGCCGATATTATAACACGGGGGCGGGCCGGATGCAAACGGGAGGGCGCGCGTTTTTCGAATTTTTGACGGGGAGGATTGCAGGCGTCGCTGAAAATGAAGCGAAAAAATCGCCGCCGACGAAACCGGCGACGGCGATAGAGCGGGTTTGCTACGCGGGAGACGGCTCCCCGACCGGCTCGTCCACCCTCGGAAGCCTCCGCTCGTAGATGAGATACCAGATCAGCATCAGCGCGCCGCGCAGCGACGCCGAGAGCATGATGCCCGTCCACAGGCCGTTGAGCCCCATCCAGCGCATCAGCAGATAGCACAAAAGCGGGCGTATGAGATTCGATGAGATGCTGCACACGCTCGGCGGCAGCGTCCTCCCCATGCCGCGGAACGTGCCCGCGCACGCGCCCTCGAGCGCCATGAACAGCTGGCAGCCGGCGAGTATCCGCAAATACGTCGCGCCCATGTCGAGTATTTTTTCGGACTCCGGCAAAAACAGCGAGAAGAAGAACCGCCCGCCGAACACCAACAGAAGCGTCACCGCCGCCTCCCAGATGAGCAGCGCGCCCAGCGATATCCTGTGGCCGCGGCGTATGCGCGTCCACCGGCCGGCGCCGAAGTTCTGGCCGACGAACGACGTGACCGCCGAGGAGAACCCGCCGCCGATCAGCCACGACAGCGACTCGATCTGGCTGCCGACGCGCTGCACCGCGACCGCGGTCTCGCCGTAAAACGCGCTGACCATGCCGGTGACGACCATCGCGAGCGCGGTGAACGCGCCGCTCTCTGCCGCGACCGGCAGGCTCCAGCCGAGGATTTTCCGCACCCTGTGGCGCGCCATCCGCCCGACGATCCGGAATCGCTCGAACGGCCGCCTCGGGTGCCGCTTCACGAAGTATACGAAAAGCGCGCACACGACGCCCTGCGCGATGACCGTCGCGACCGCGGCCCCGGCCACGCCCCAGCCCCAGACGAGTATCATCAGCGGGTCGAGCGCCATGTTGACGACGAGCCCGACCGCGTTCGCCCAGAAGCCCAGCCGCGAGTTGCCCGCGCCGTTGAACGCGCCGGTAATCGCCGCGGACACGTAGGTGAGCGGTATGCCGATCCCGACGATGCGCAGGTACGCGCAGGTGTTTTCGAACACCTCCGCTTCCTTAACCTGCAAAAGCGAGACGAGCGGCCCGGCGAGCGCGACCAGCACGAGCCCGTAGAAAAGGCCGAGCATCAGCGAGAGCCTCGCCGAGTCCTCGGCGAAGCCGCGCGCGGCAGCCCTGTCGCCGCGGCCGAGGTTCTGCGAGGTGCCGATCTCCGAGCCCATGCGCCCGACCATCATCAGCGCCATGCCCAGCCACAAAAACATGCCCGCGAGCCCGCTTGCCGCGACCGCCATCACGGAGTTCTCCATGCGGCCGAGCCAGAACATGTCCGTCAGGTTGTAGGCCATCTGCATCAGCTGCGTGCCCATGATCGGCACGGCGACCTGCACGAGCTTTTTCAGGATTCCGCCCTGGGTCAGATCACAGGTGTTCGAAGGCATCGCGACCCAACTTTCTCCGGCAACCGGTATGACAAAGGAGCCGCCATTTTTTCAGACGGCTCCTTCGCACCGGACCGATGTTCGACTGTGGCACCTCCATGGGGACTCGAACCCCAGTTTTCGCCGTGAGAGGGCGACGTCTTAACCGCTTGACCATGGAGGCATGTGGCTGCCGAACTAGGATTCGAACCTAGACAATACGAGTCAGAGTCGTAGGTGCTACCGTTACACCATTCGGCAACGGTCAATCGAGCGCGACGCACCCGACCGACGAATGACATTGTACCAAATTGGACGGGAAATGTCAATAGTCTTTTCGCCGTTTCCAATGTTTTTTCCTCGTTGCGGGAGCAAATTAAATGTTGGTAAATGATCGAAATACGATTGAAAATACATTTTGTTCGCGCTAGAATCGTATTGAGCGATACGGTCGCACAGATTTCAGACGGATTGAGTGAGGCGAATTGCATGAAAGCGGTGAACATCAAACTGAGCCTGGCTGAAAACGTGAAGACATTCGTCAACATCGCGAATCGCTATCCCTACGACATCGACCTGCGCGTCGGGCGCCACGTCGTGGACGGCAAGTCCATTCTGGGCATCTTCAGCCTGGACCTTTCGAAGCCCATTACACTGGAAGTGTACGCGGACAGCTGCGAGGACCTGATGGAGGAGATCAAGCCCTTTGTGATTGGCTGATGCGGTTTTTTGAAAGCGGGCGCCTTGGGCGTCCGTTTTTCATTTTCCCGCTATTGCAAAAAAACTTTGTGTACGATATAATAGAAACGGGAAAAGAACAGTTGTTCTTGCTGTTACTATAATACTTCCAATGGGTATATCTATTGAAAAATACGCACTCGAGAGAGGTGCTTGTGGATGGACTACATCGGATTGGGCCGCAGAATCCGAACGCAGCGAAAGCTGCAGGGGATGACGCAAAAGACGCTCGCGGAAAAAGCCGGCATTTCGCTGCCGTTTTACGGGCACATTGAGCGCGGGACGCGCAAGGCGAGTTTGGAGACGATCATCAGCATCGCGAACGCTTTGCGCGTTTCTACCGATCTGCTCCTGCAGGATTCGCTGCTCGGCTCGCTGTATACCGACGATTCGGACCTCTCCGCGCGGCAGCGCGCGCTGATCAACGACATCGTCAATGTGCTGCGCGAGCACGACCAATAGGCCCCGATCCCCAAGGAACCTTCCCGGACAAGCGGGAAGGTTCCTTGCGTTATCGGAGGTCGATCAGGTATTTGACCGCCTTCCGCGCGAGCAGGTCGCGGTAGGCGCTCCGAATCTCCCCGAGCGGGACGGGGTTGTCCATGTCGTAGTAGACGGACGCGTCCAGCGCGCCTAAGCGCATGCGCCGGATGACCTCGTCGTGCGTCTCGGGCTCGTCGTAGCCGCCGCAGTAGACGGAAAAACTGTTCGCGGCGAGGAACGGGTTGATGCCGTAGCCGCTGCGCGCGTCCCAGCCGTAGACGCCGACCGTCGCGCCCGCGCGCAGCAGCGGCAGCGCGGCGTTCATGCCGGAGGGCTGGCCGACCGCGTCGATCACGAGGTCGATGCCGTCCGGGAACAGCGCGCGAAGCCTCGCCTTCGCCTCGGGGTCGCGGTAGTCGACGTAGCCGCGCGCGCCGGCGCCCAGGGCGGATTGCTCGCGGGAGGCGCCGCCCATCGCCGAGACGTCCGCCCCGGCGAACGCGCAGTGCCCGACGAAGGCCAGCGCGTTCGCGCCCGAGCCGAGCACGAGTGCGCGGGCGCCCTCGCGCACGCCGATGCGGTTTAAGTAGCTCAGCGTCTCGCGCCAGGTGATGATCATCGGCGCGGCGCGCTCCGGGATGTCCTCCGGGATCACCTGGTTGACGCGCGCCCTCCGCCAGAGCATTTCGTCGAGTCTGCCGACCCGCATCGCCCGCCAGTCGCGCGCGACGCCGTACTCGGCGAACCCGCCCCAGCACGCGCCCATCTCCGCCGTCTCCGGCGCGCCGACGCGCGATATCAGGTCGCCCGGCTTGAACGAGGCGACCTTTTCGCCGACCTCCAGCACGCGGCCGACGCTCTCGTGCCCGAGAATGCCCGGGTATTGGAGCGGCCGCGGGTGGCCGTGGTCGATCACGCGCTGGTCGGTGCCCGCGCAGGTCGCGCCGTAGGTCAGCTTGACCAGCGCGTCGTACGGCCCGATCGCGGGCATGGGAACCGTCTGCACCTCGAGCGCCCGGTCGACGGTCACGACCGCGGCGCGCATCGTCCGAATCTCCGCCATGCTACAGCCTCCGCTTGCACGCGAATTCATCGGCCCGAAGGCGGATGATCGTGACGCGCGCGACGGCCTCCGGGGGGACCGGCAGCTCCCGGCCCGAATAATGCGCGACGATGACCGCGAGCGCGTGCGCCTTCTCCGCGGGGTCGGTCAAGAGCTCCGCCGCCCCGGTTCCGATGACGCTCTCGTACCGGTAGCTGAAGTCGCACGCGTTCGGCCCCGCAATCAATCTGTGCGAGCAGTCCATCTCGAAGCCCGCGCGGCCCGACGCGGCGATGAGGTCGAGCTTGCGCCCCTCGAGCGCCGCGTGCATGTAGAACATGGGATGATCGTCCTCCATTTCCCAGCCGAAGTTCATCGGGACGATGTAGGCCCCCTCCGGCGCGCTCAGCCCGAGCCGGATCACGCCGCACCGGCCGATGACCTCCGCGATCTGCCCGAGGTCTGTCTCCTGCCTGTCCTTCCTGCGCATAAAACCCTCTCTCTCTGCCGGTCGGCGCTTACAGCCCGCCGGCGATCAGGACCGGGGAAGGGGGAGGGGTCGAGGTCATGGGGCGGCATTGTCCCGCGGCGCGCCGCCTGTCCCGGCCGGCGGAATTGACCGGCATTCCGGCCTTGCTCCCGATTCTGTACGAAAAGTAGCCGATCGTCGCCCCGAGCGAATTCACGATGATGTCGTGCACGTCGAATCTGCCGAGATGCGTCACCATCTGCAGGGTTTCCAGCGACAGTATCGAGAGCAGAAAAACGAAGATGAATTTGAAGTACCGCGCGCGAAACACCGCGGGCGCGAACATGCCGAACGGCACGAACGCCAGCAGGTTTCCAAGGCTGAATATCCAGTTTACCGAGTTGATTTGCGACAGCCTTCTCGGAAACCACAGCGGGATTCCGGTCGGGACGAGCAAGGGCCGGTATTCCCGCCCCGCGCTGCCCGCCTCGGGCCTTCCGAAGCCGAAGAACATGAAATAGACGATGGCGGCGGTGTAGACCGCCATTAGCATTCCGAGGAGTATTCTGGTTGAAGGCGAATTTCGTCCGCTCGCGCGCATGGGAGCCCCCTGTCAATTCTATCCTGTTGCCTATTATACCGCATCTTTGAAAAAATAGAAATACGAATTGCTGTAAAACACGCAAAACAGAGATCACAGCAACCCCACCGTGTGATGCGGTGGGGTTTGTCAACTTGCCTTTATATTACTGTTTCTTCTCCCTGTTAATAAATCCAAATGGAACGTGAACCAACGGTATATCATTCAGAGACTTATCAAGATGGCTAATTTGATCATCGATAAATAAATGAGGCTTCAATATTTCCAATATTCTTCGTTTCTCGATTCCTCCCAAGAAAAACATTTCATCTACGTCGACACCCCAGTGTGTTAACGTGTTGACTGCCCTCTCATGAGCAGGTGCATTTCGAGCCGTAATAATTGCTGTTCGAAGTACCTTCCTATACTGTGGGTTTTCCTGCAAGGCCTTATTTTCTAGTTTCTGGAAAAAGGATACTTTTTGCAAAAACTCAAGCAATAAACCCGCTTCTAATGGTTTATCGGAGAACTCCTTTTCGTGCTTAAAATACTCATTTAGATCTCCGCACTCCTGATAAAACTGTTCTGATGAGTCGTCCACTAATACCCCATCAAAATCGAAGGCAAGGCGAAGTTCAGGATCATTTTCATCATCATGAATATTTGTTTTCAGGATTCGTCCGGCAGGATAACTCTTCTCAATAGCTTTTTTTACGTCGGTTTCATCCGTTGACAAAAACAAAGAGATGTTATATGCCGGAATGTACTCAAACGGACTCCTGCCTGATGTAAATGCGGCTCGCGAAATATCCAGCTCATATTCTCTGATGGAGTTAAAAATTCTTAGCCCTGTTTCAGGACTATTTTTAGATAGAATCACAACCTCAACGGGTTTTTTATCAGGGAAAATCCGATTGATATTTAAGAATCTGCGAATAAAAGGGAACGCCACCCCTTTTTTCAGCACTACATTTCGGTTCTCAATCTGATGTCTTTTATATTCTTCTAGCCCTTGGTGACGAAAAATACCATCTTCTGCTTGTAAATCAAATAAAGCATTTGAAGATACACCGACAACGAGCTTTCTTTCAATTGGATAAGGCACTTTTTAATCGCTCCTTTCGGAATTCTTCCGCACAATTACTTAGACGCCCCTCGATATCAATACGACGGTCTCCACATGCCCCGTATACGCGAACATGTCGACCGGCTGCGCCCATTGGAGCGCGTAGCCGCCCTCGGCGAGCTTTTTCAAATCGCGCGCGAGCGTGCCGGGGTCGCAGGAGATGTAGGCGATCCGGGCGGGGGAGAGGCGGACCAATTCGTCGAGCACCCTCGCGTCGGCGCCCCTTCGCGGCGGGTCGAGGATGGCCGCGTCGAAGCGCGCGCCTCCCTTGGCGAGCTTCGGAATTTCGACCGCGGCGTCGCCGAGCGCGAAGCGCGCGCGGTCGGAGAGGCCGTTGCGCCGGGCGCTCTCTTTGGCGTCGTCGACCGCGGGCTTCGAGATTTCGACGCCGACGGCGGCCTTTGCGCGCTGCGCCGCTGCGAGCGTGATCGTGCCCGCGCCGGCGTAGGCGTCGAGCACGGTTTCGTCGCCGCGAAGCTCCAGCGCGTCGAGCGCAATCGCGTACATCCGCTCCGCCTGATCGACGTTGACCTGAAAAAAGCTCTGCGGATGGAGCGAGAAGCGCAGTCCGAGCAGCACTTCCTCGAGCC
>MWAC01000283.1 GCA_002068815.1 Firmicutes bacterium ADurb.Bin467
GCGAGCGCCGCGAGCGCGCAGTAGCCGTACTTGCCGTCGAGCGTCACGTACGCCCAGGTCTTGTTGCACGCGAGCATCGTCAGCTTCGCGCCCTCCGCGAGCGTGCCGAGCTTCGTCGAGGAGGTCTGGGCGCTCTTGTAGACCGGGACCTTCGCGAGCGTCACGACCGGCACGGTCTCGACGATCACTTCGTCGCCGGGGATCGGCAGCGTCGGCGCGGGCGTCGCGGTCGGCGTCGGGGTGGGCGTGGGGGCGGCGGTGGGCGTCTCCGCGGGCGCTGGCGAGAGCGAGGAGCACTTGACGTAGCCGTACAGGCCGTCGGCGGTCTTGACAAACGCCCAGCTTTTGTTGTAGGCGAGCATCAGAAGCGGATCGCCCTTCGCGAGGGTCTTCAACACCTCGGAGGTGGAGATCGCGGTCTTTCGAAGCGGCGCGGCGGCCTTCGCGACCATCGCGGTCGAGCAGGCCGTGACCGGCGGATCGGGCAGGAGCCCCGCGAGCGGCATGAAGCCGACCTGGTTGTCGGAGGTCTTCACGTAGGCCCAGTCCGCGCTGTAGTATGTGACCCGGACGGTCACGCCCTTGTCGAGCGTGCCGAGCTTCTTCGAGCTCGCGTCGGGGCTCTCAAACGCCGGGATGCCGTCCGCGACGGTCACGGCGTCCTTGTCGATCTTCGCGAAGCCCTTCAGCGGATTCGCGGTCGGCGCGGGCGTCGGGGTCGGGGTCGCGGCCGGGGCCTCGGTCGGCTGCGTGCCGATCGAGAGGTTGTTTATGTATGTATAGCCGACGTATCCGGAGTTTTCGATGCGCGCCCAGTCGCCGTTTGTCGCGAGCACGTAGACCGAGGAACCCTTCTTGAGCTTCGTCGCCTTGCTCGAGCCGCTCGCCTTCGCGTAGACCTTCGCGTTGGAGGCCGTGACCGTCGCCTTCTCGGCGAACTCCGAGACCGCGCGCATGTCCGAGACTCTCGCGTAGCCCTTGTTGCCGTTGACGCGGTAGACGATCTGCGCGACGCCGCCCTTGTACGCGGTGACGACGACGACGTCGTCCTTCGAGAGCGCGCCGGCCTTCTTTGTGAGCCCCGGATCGGAGTAGACCGGCATCGAATCCGCCGTGACGATCGCCGAAAAGCTTGCCGCGAGCGCGGCCTGCGGAACGGAGAGAAGCGCGAATACCAGCGCCAGAACCAGCGGCAGCAGCCGCCTTTTCACCGTCTTTTTTTCTGCAATCAACATCACAATCTCCTTCTATGCGTGCCCGCGCCGGAAGCGCACAGCGTCGGAATATTCTGGGACATGATAACTAAATACGACACAATGGAAAAGATTCCTTCACAATTCAATGTTAAATATGTATGTACGAATTATTTTTGCAATACTTCCGTAATATTTTGCCGGTACAGCGCGAGCGCCGCGTCCTGGATCAGCCGCTCGTACATGGGCACGTCGACGTTGTTCGAGAGCGCGACCATCGAAAACGGCCGGTCGGCGAACACGATCGCGGCGTCGTGCGATATGCCGTCCTCCTCGCCGGTCTTGTGCGCGATCTTGACGCCGAGCCGGTGGAGGAAGAACGGGATTTTGCCGTTCAGCCGCTGGTTTTTGAGGATTTCGAGCATTGTTTCGGACGCTGCCGGGCTGACGGCCTCGCCGCGGTAGATCTTCTCGAGCAGCATGCCGATCTCGCGCGCGGTGATGAAGTTCTTGAGCCCCCTCTTCATGCCCTCGCGGTCGAACAGCTTCCGGGCGATCCGCGTTTGAACGCAGCCGAGCGCCGCGAGCGTCGAATTGATGTTTTCGATGCCGAGCATGTCGATCATCAGATTCGTCGCGGTGTTGTCGCTCAGGATGATCATCAGCGTCACGCAGTCCATGGCCGTGACGGTGAGGTTGTCGTGCATGTAGGCCAGCGCGCCGCAGGAGGGCATCCTGTGCTCCGGGCGGACCGTGACCGCCATGTCCGGGGACAGAAGCCCCGCCTCGAACTGGCGGAACGCCTCGATCATCACCGGAATCTTGATGACGCTCGCGGCGATCAGCGGCATATCGGCGTTGATTGCGACGGGGTCGCTCCCGGCGACGGGGTCGCTCCCGGCGACGGGGTCGCCCCCGGCGACGGGGTCGCCCCCTTCGAGCGGGCGGTAGTAGAGCGACGCGTCGCCCGGAAACGCGCGAAAGCGGTCGAAAATCTCCTGAATCGTCGGTTCGCTCATTTTTTCACAAACTCCAATCCGTTCAGCGCGTCGTATTCGCGCATGCCGCTGAGCCCCGCGAGCGTGCGCGTGGAGAGCACGGTGCCGGTGCGGAACACCAGGCCCATGATGGGGAGCCGGTCGACGATGTGGAGCTCGAGGTCGCCGTACGCCTGCTTGAGCTCGTCCTCGCTCGCGGCGGTCGCAGTGCGGGAGAGCAGCTGGTCCATCTCGGCGGTGTGCGAGCCTGAGTAGTTGATCGCGCCGTTCTGCGAGAACAGCGGGAAGAGGTTGGGCACCTCGCTCAGGTTCACGGCGACGAGCGCGAGGTCGAAGTTGCCGCGCTTGACGCGCGAGGCGGCGTCGTTCATCGAGAGCGCCGTGACCGTCGCCTGTATGCCGACCGCGCGCAGGTTCGCGGCGATCTGCTCGGCGGCGTTTTTCCGGACGTACGAGTTCGCCTCGACGTAGGTCACGATTTCGACGTTCAGATCGACGAGCAGGCCGTTCTTGAGCCGGCTGAGCTTCGCGGTGCCGGTCAGGTCCGTCCAGCCGGCCTCGTTCAAGAGCGTCAGCGCGCGCTCCGGGCTGTGGTAGTAGACGGCGGACTGGCTCTCGTAGAGCCACGTCCCGGGGATGATGGGCACCTCGCTCTGCTGCGCCATGTCGAGGTACGCGTTCGAGACGAGCGTCGCGCGGTCGATCGCGTACATGACGGCCTTGCGCACGCGCACGTCGCTCATCGCAGACGCTTCGTCGAGGTTCGGGATCAGCATCTCGTAGGTGGTCGTCGAGTAGTCCGAGGCGATCAATTTCGCGAGCTTGCGGCTGAACGCGGCGGACGGCGAGCGCGTCGAAAGGCAGTTGATCTCCCCGGCGTTCAGGGCCTCGAGCATGTCGCCGGTATTGTAGTAGCGCACGCCCTCGATGCTCTCGATCTCGGGCTGCT
>MWAC01000284.1 GCA_002068815.1 Firmicutes bacterium ADurb.Bin467
GGCGGGGCTCCCGCCGCCTCTCCGGGCGGGATCAGCAAAAAGTGCAGCAGCTCGTCCCGGAAGCCGCGTATGCGCACCTCGCGCGCGCGCTCGAGCGGCGCCGCCTGCGCCTCGCGCGAGAGCGACACCGCGCCCTCGACGCCCTCCATCGGCTCGCACCGCCAGATCGCCTCGCACACGCCGTCTTCGGAGCAGAACAGCACCCTCTGCGTGCCCGGCAGATCCATCGTCAGCGCCATGTGCGCGGAGTCCTTCGGCGCGGCCCTGTCGAGAATTTCAAACAGCATGCCGGGCTGCGGCTCGACGACGACATCGGAGTAGACGATGTGCGCGTTGCGCTCCTGCGGGTCGACCGTGTAATTTTTGTTCGGGCGGATCTTGTCGTTCTCGTTGGGATGGGCGCGCAGGTCGAGCAGCGCGTATTTCCCGATGCGGCGCATGCGCGCCTTGAATCGGCTGGACTCGTTTTTGTCGGGCACGATGCGTATGCAGCCTTCCTCCGGGTAGTGATCGCCTTCGGGAAGCTCCTCGAGGCGGTCCTCGTCGATGATCAGCAGGGGTTTGAAGCGGAAATAACTTTTTTGCGGATTGTCTTCCTCCAGAATGCCGACGCATAGTTTGCCGGGCAGCATGAACATTCCCTCCCAAGAATCGCCCGCCCGCCGGCAGCGGGAGCCCCGCAGATACCGGTTTCCGATTGTTTTCGCGCGCGGGCGCCGATTCATAATAAACGCCGTATCCATCGATTATTTTAGCATTTTTAACATATCACTGTCAATGGCCTGTGGAATATTTTGTTATGGCCGGGAAAAGGGAAACCCACTTGCCCGCGCGCATACATTGTTTTATAATGGACGGAGGGAAGAACTTTGGGGGGATCGGGCGGATGAATACATACGGAATCGGGATCATCGGCTGGGGATTTATGGGAAGGGCGCACGCGCACGCGGTCCGCGCGCTGCCGCTGTACTATCCGGGCGCGGACTTCCGCGCGAGGCTCGCCTGCGTCGCGACGCGCAGCGCGGACGCCGCCGCGCGCGCGAAGGAGGACCTCGGCTTTTCGGCGGCGACGGCGGACTACCGCGAGCTGATCGCGCGAGACGACGTCCACGTCGTGTCCGTCTGCACGCCGAACGAGCTGCACGAGGAGATGGCGCTCGCGGTGCTGAAGGCCGGCAAGCACCTCTACATCGACAAGCCGCTCGCGGTGACGGGCGAGAGCGCGCTGCATATTGCCGAGGCCGCGCGCACGGCGAAGGGCTTTTCGAAGGTCGCATTCAACCTGCGCCACTACCCGGCGACCATGCGGCTCAAGGAGCTCGCGGACGCGGGCGAGCTCGGCGAAATTCTGCAATTTTCGGCGCGCTACCTGCACGCGGGCTCCATAGACCCCGACCGGCCGATCGGCTGGAAGCAGCAGAAGCAGGGCGGGGTGCTGCTGGACATGGGCAGCCACGTACTCGACATGGTGACGTGGCTGATGGGCTACCCCGAGAGGGTCAGCTGCTCGCTCAGGACGCTCTACAGCCGGCGGCCGCGGCGCGACGGCTCGGTCGAGACCGAGCTCTCCGACGACCACGCGCTGATGACGCTTATCATGCCGGGCGGCGCGATGGGCACCGTCGAGGCGAGCAAGATCGCGACCGGCGCGCTCGACGAGATGACGATCGAAATCCGCGGCGCGAAGGGCGCGGCGATTTTTACTACGATGCAGCCGAACTACCTGCGCTTCTTCGACCAGGGCCAGCCCGAGCGCCCGCTCGGCGGCATGCGCGGGTTCACGGACATCGAGTGCGCGCAGCGGTATCCGGCGCCGGGCGGCGGATTCCCGTCGGTCAAGAACGCGATCGGCTGGGAGCGCGCGCACGCGGACTGCTACTTCGACTTCCTGAACTGCATATCGCACGGCAGGAAGCCCGAGAGCACCGTCGAGAAGGCCGCGCGGCTGCAGCAGCTGATGGATAAGCTCCGGCAGTCCGGCGAGACGGGCGAATGGGTTCGGGCGTGAGGCGCTGGATCGCCGCCGTCGGCGGCGTCTGCGTGCTGACGCTGCTGTTTGCGGGTCTCGTCGTGCGCGGCGTGATCCGGCTCAACACGCCGCCGTGGAGCCGCTACCCGGTCCGCGGCGTCGACGTGTCGCACTACCAGGGGTCGATCGACTGGGAGGCTCTGCGCGCGCAGGGCGTCGACTTCGCGTTCATCAAGGCGACCGAGGGGAGCTCCATGCAGGACGACCGCTTTCTGCAAAACCTCGACGGCGCGCTGAGCGCCGGCGTCCGCGCGGGCGCTTACCACTTCTTCAGCTTCGACAGCTCCGGCCGCGCGCAGGCGGAGAACTTCATACGCGCCGTGCCGCTCATCCGCGGCATGCTGCCCTGCGCGGTCGACGTCGAGTTCTACGGCGACAAGGCGGCGAACCCGCCGGACGTCGCGCCGACGCGCAGGGAACTCCGCGCGCTTCTCGAGGCGCTCGAGGCTGCGTACGGCAGGAAGCCCGTCATCTACGCGACGCAGTCGTCCTATCGGAAGTACGTCGCGGGCGCGTTCGACGACTACGACCTCTGGATTCGAAACGTCTACCTCTACCCGATGATGCCCGAGGGCCGCGACTGGACGTTCTGGCAGTACTCCGACAAGGGAAAGCTCGACGGCTGCGAGGGCGTCGAGCCGTACATCGACCTGAACGTGTTTTGCGGGAGCGAGGCGGAGTTCGAGGCGTACGGCCGCTGAATATACACCTCCCGAAACAAATGCCGAAAGGCCGCCTCCGTTCGGAAGCGGCCTTCAAAGATTCTTGCGGTTACGCGCTCGTTCGCATGATCAGCGCGTTGATCCAACTTCGCACTTGCAAAAAGTCCAGCCCGCCCTGCCCGACGAGCAGCTCGTAGGTCTTCGACCCGTCCCGCAGGCTCGCCATCAATTCCATCGAGAACGCGGAGAGCACCGGCTCCAGCACCGACAAGAGAAGCGCCGAGATCACGACGCCGCGCACGAGCCCGAACAGCCCGCCGACGAGCCAGTCGACCTTGCGGATCATCGGGAAGCGCGCCACGTGGTTGATCAGGTTCACGAGCAGCGTCGCCACGAAGTACAGCACGAAGAACGCGACGACAAACGCGATCACGTTGAACACGCCCTGCCACAGCGTCTGGTCGAAGTAGTCCGCGAGCGTGTGTATGTTGAGCTCCGCGAACGCTTCCGAACTGATGTTCTTCGCGAGCGCGTCCTTGATGAACGGCACCTTCTGCCCGATGAACGACGCGACGCCGTTGACCGCGTCCGTGCCCTTCGAAAGCAGCTCCTGCACGGTCGTCTGCGCGGTGACGCCCGATACGTTGATGCCGTCAAAGAAGCTGGCCGGCTCGAGGTACGTGCTCAAAACGCCCATCAGCGTGGAGTTTCCGAGCACCTGTTCGGCCAGGATCGGGAACAGCCTCTGCGCGCCGAACCACGAGCCGATCAGCCCGAGCGTGGACAGGAAGGACGCGATAAACCCCTTGTGCATGCCTGCGAACAGGCTGAAGCCCAGCACCACGAGAACCAGAATGTCGATGATGTTCACTGACGAATCCCTCCGCTTTTCAAACTTGCTGTCCTTCAGCGTGCCCGTGGACTGCTATTTTTATCCAAAAAATTCCCAGATTCTTCCCGGCATTCGGAAGCCCGCTCCCCGCGTCAGGGAAGCGTCACCAGATACGCGGTGTCCCCCGCGCCGATCACCGCCACGCGGTCGTCGGTCACGCCGTAGACCTCGCCCGGCGGCGTGTTCGGCGAAAACGCGGTCACGGCGCGCGTCCCCGCCTCGGCGACCATGATGTACCCCTCGGCGGAGAAGCCGTAGACGCGGTTCCCCTTCGCGACGAGCTTCGTGCAGCCGAACGGCATCCGGACCATCTGGTCGAGGCCGGAGCGCACCATGCGCACGTCGTGCATCGTGTTCGAGCCGCCGTACTGCGCGTCGGGGACGAAGGCCATCATCGGGTTGTCGCTGATGTCGTCGACCGCGGCGAGGTAGAAGCCGTAGACGAGCTTCCGCCGGGCCGGGATTTCGACGCCCGTGTAGTCGTAGACCTTCAGATGCGTCGTGCCCGCGCAGACGACCTGCGAGGATTGGAACATCACCCGGTACATCAGCTGTTCCTTGTCCTTGATCGACCCGGCGATCGTCCTCCCGGGCCGGTAGGTCGAGATCGTACAGGTCGGCACCGTGCCGCTCGTGTCGAGCGTCATCGCCCAGAACAGCGCCTCGTTCGAGAAAAAGCCGTAATCGACGACCGTCTGATCCGCAAGCGCGATCCTGTCCACCTGCCGACCGCCGTTTTCCATCAGCACGATCGTCGAATCGTGCTCGGGCGCGAGCAGCACCGCCGTGTATTTCCGGCCCGTGCGCGCCGAGAGCACGTCCGAGGACATCGGGTTCAGATAGCTCGCCGTGCCCGTTTCGCGGTCGATGATCGTCAGCGTCTTCCCCGACCACGCGGCGACTCCCGTGTCGCCCGCGTCAAACGAGGCGTTCGCGCCGATCATGAACGTCCACTCGACGTCGCCGCGCGAGGAGACAGAGGTCAGCGAGCTGCCGTTGTAGCACACAAACCCGTCGCCGGAAACCTGTACGCCCGCGTTTCCCGGGAGCGATACGGTCCTGTATTCGCCGTGCGCCGGCGCGCCCCACGCATTTTTCGCGAGCTTCGCGCCGAGGAAGGAGAGTCCACAGACCACTGCGGCGATCAAAAGCGCGATTCCCCATGAAAGCCTGCCGGATTGTTTTCTCTCCACGGAATCCTCCTGATCGTCTTTCAGCGGGACAGGGCGAACGCCCGGTTTCCCGGCCGTTTTTTGAAAAGCCCTTGAATGCTGAAACTATTGCTATTATAATAGATGGTGGGCTTTGTTGCAATCCTTCGGGCGGCTGAAATCGGGCAAAAGAACGATATTTCCGCCGCAAAAGCCACAAATGTTTCACATGAAACATTTTTCTTCCCAAAGCCCGCAAAATTGCGTCAAAGAGGGGCAGATGGCATCAAAAAGGCGGTCCGGAGGCAGAAAGCGGCGCCGCGGCGCGGCGAAGGTCGCGGCGGCGGCGCTCTTGTGCATCCTCCTGTTTCTGGGATATATGTACGTGCAATCGCGGATCGTATTCGTCCGCTACGCGACGGTTTCCATGCGCGACCTGCCCCCGGCCTTTGACGGCATGACGATACTCTTCGCCTCGGACATCGACGTGAAGGGCGAGGGCGAGGCGCGCGCCGCGGCGAAGCTGTTCGACCGGCTCGCCCTGCTCGAGCCCGACATGCTGCTGCTCGGCGGCGACTACGCCGGGGCGTCGCTGTTTTCGAGGCTCAACGGCGACGAAACCGATGCGGACCTCGTGCCCGCGCGCCACGCGTTTTTGACGTCGTTGAAGGACTTCCCCGCGCCGCTTGGGAAATACGCGGTCGCGGCGGCGGACGATATGCTCCCGGAGCAGCTCCGCGGGTCGATGGACGCCGCCGGCATACGGCTGCTCCTGGACGACTCCGCCGAAATCCACCGCGGGGACGCCGGCGTATCGGTCGTCGGGCTTCTGCCGGGCAGCGCCAAGACCGCGTCGCTCGCCGGGAGGTTCTCCGGGGGCGACTGCGTGATCGCGCTGATGCACAGCCCGGCGGAGTTCGCGCGCGCGGTGACCTCGGACGCGCGGGACGGCGGCGCGTGGGCGGACCTGATGCTCGCGGGGCGCACGCACGGTGGGCAGATGGTGGTCGCCGGCCGGACGCTGCTCACGCTCACCGAGCACGAGCGTCGCTGTCTCGCGGGCTGGCGCAAGGAGGAGGACGCGTTTTTGCTGACGACGCAGGGGGTCGGCTGCGAGGCAATCGACCTCCGGCTCAACACCGAGGCCGAGGTGCACCTGATCACACTCAAGAGAGCGGAGGCATGAATTGGAATATTTATGCAATAATTGTCCCCGTTTATGCAATGTCGTGCGCGCGGAGACCGGCGGCGGATTCTGTCGGATGGGCGCGGACGCCGTCGTCGCGCGCGCGGCGCTGCACTTCGACGAGGAGCCGGTCATCAGCGGTCCCGGCGGCTCCGGCGCGGTGTTCTTCTCCGGATGCGCGCTTAGGTGCCGCTTCTGCCAGAACCGCGCGATATCGCACGAGGGATTCGGAAGGCGCGTGTCCGTCCAGGGGCTTAGCGATATTTATGCAAACCTGATCGCCCAGGGAGCGAACAACATAAACCTCGTGACCCCGTCGCACTTCGTCGAGCCGATCCTCCAGTCGCTCGAGGGCGGGCTGCCGGTGCCGGTCGTCTGGAACAGCGGCGGCTACGAGCGCGCGGAGACGGTCCGGCGGCTCGAGGGCCACGTCGACGTCTACCTCCCCGACCTCAAGTACCGCTGGCAAAAGGCGGCGGAGCGGTATTCGCGCGCGGGCGACTACTTCGAGCACGCGTCCGAGGCGATCCGGGAGATGCTCCGCCAGACCGGGCCGGTCGTGCTCGACGAAAACGGGCTGATCCAAAGGGGCGTCATCGTCCGGCACCTGATCCTGCCCGGCCACGCGAGCGAGTCGATGAACGTGCTCGACTGGATTCAGGAAAACCTGCCCGGCGCGTGGGTGAGCCTCATGGCGCAGTACGTGCCGCTCGGCGACCTGATGCTGTTCGGGACGCTTCGGCGGCGGATCACCGAGCTCGAGTACGAGTCGGTCGTCAACCACATGTTTGCGCTCGGCCTCGAGGACGGATTTGTGCAGGAGCGGTCCTCCGCCGACGAAAAGTACATCCCGAATTTCGACCTGACCGGCGTTCCCGAGCGTTTCACGTGAAACAAAACAGGAGGACTACATACCGATGGAACTGCGCTTTTCCCCGCTGTTCAGCGGGTCGAGCGGCAACGCGATCTACGCCGGCTGCGACGGCGGACATCTGCTGGTGGACGCGGGCGTGACGTGCCTGAGGCTCGCGGCGGAGCTCAAGCGCATCGGCATCTCCCCCGCGCAGCTCAACGGCATACTCGTGACGCACGAGCACATCGACCACATACGCGGCGTCTCCGTGCTCTCGCGCAAGTACGACATCCCCGTCTACGCGACCGAGGGCACCTGGGCCGCGATGGAGGACAAGCTCGGCGGCGTCTCGATGAAGAACGTGCGCGTGTTCGAGCCCTCGGAGGACTTCTACGTCGGCGGCATGAACGTCTCGGCGTTTGAGATACCGCACGACGCCGCGCAGCCGGTCGGCTATTCGATCGCGCTCGGCGGCGCGAGGCTCTCGGTCGCGACGGACATCGGCCACGTGCGCGACAGCTGGCTGAAGGCGGTCGCGGGCTCGGACGCCGTCGTGCTGGAATCCAACTACGACCCGGACATGCTCAAGGCCGGGCCGTACCCCTACGACCTGAAGAAGCGGATACTCGGGCGACGCGGCCACCTCGCGAACGACGATGCGAGCCGCGCGGCGGTAGAACTCATCAAGCGCGGCGCGCGGCAGATCGTGCTCGGGCACCTGAGCAAGGAGAACAACTTCCCGGAGCTCGCCGAGCGGTGCTGCTCGCTGGCGCTCTGCGCCGCGGGCATCGTGCCGGGCGAGGACGCGTCCGTCTGCGTCGCGAAGCGCGACAGCCTGACGGGGATATTCTCGGTCCGAATGTGTTTCACGTGAAACAACGGTCAGGAGGGATGCTATGCAAATGCGGTTGACGCGGCGCAGCGAATCGTACCTGCCGATGGCGCTTTTGCTGCCGGCGCTTCTCGGGCGCGCGGCCGACGTGCTCGCGCTCCTCGCGGCGTACATGCTGATGCGGCTCGCGACGCTCGCGGCTTC
>MWAC01000285.1 GCA_002068815.1 Firmicutes bacterium ADurb.Bin467
GGGTGGAGAAGGTGGCGCCGCTGTTGCAGGACTACGCGGCGCGCGCCGCGCAGAAGGGGCTGCCGGGCGAGGCTTTTCTGTCTGAACTGAAGGCGGCTGTCGCCGAGGCGCGGGCGGCGCAAGGATCGTAGCAGCATGCACAAGCCGTATAAAAGGCCGCTAGGGCCGTTTTGGCAGTCGGTCGTGTGGCTGGGCCACAGTATGACGTTCATCTCCTGTTTGGGCCTCGCCGCCATGATGGCGGTGATCTGCGCGGATGTGGCCCTGCGGATTGCCGGACACCCGGTCAAGGGCGCGTACGACGTGGTGCGCGTCGCGGGTGCGGTGACGATCGCCTGTTCCCTGCCGATCACCACGGCGCTGAAGGGGCACGTGGCGATCGAGTACTTTTTTCACAAGCTCAACTCGGCGTGGCGCGTGGCGGTGGACTCGGTGATGCGGGTGCTGATGATCGGCGCGTTTGCGTTGGCCGCCTTCGAATGCGTGGGGTACGGCCAGAGATTCTTGAAGAACGGGCAGGTGACTGACACCATCGAACTGCCGATTTTCTGGGTGCCGTGGCTGATGGCCGTGTCATTCGTCGTCATGGCGCTGGTGGTGGTGTTCCATCTGGTGTATCCCGGACGGGAGATGGTGAAGTCATGACGCCCTTGGTGATTGGCATTTTGGGAGTGGTCGCGTTGCTGGTTCTGCTCGTGTGCAGCCTGCCGGTCGCGATCGGGTCGGTCTGACGCCTCGTCTCGGCGTATTGGGATGCGGAGAGCTTGAGCACATGGCTCCGACAGTCGCCCCGCGCGCCGTCGAGGTTGAAATAGCTGTGGTTCGTGAAGCTCAAGGCGGTCTCGGTGTCCGAGCGCGCGGCGTACTCGAGCCGGAGCGCGTCCCCGTTCAGCCGATAGTTGAGCCGCACGCCGAGCGAGCCCGGAAAGCCCAGTTCGCCGTCCGAAAACCGGCGGGAAAAGGAGATGCCGTCGGGCAGTTCCTCCCAGTCCCAGATCTGCCGGTGGAACCCGCGCGGGCCCGAGTGCATGCTGTCTGGCCCGGCGTTCTTCGGAAGCTCCACCTGTTTCCCCGCGAGGACGCAGCGCCCGCCGTCCATGCGGTCGGCGATCGGCCCGATCATCGCGCCGAAGAACGTGCCGTCCGCGATGTACTCCGCGAGCGTGTCGTACCCGAGCACGACGTCGAGCGTTTCGCCGCGCGCGTCGCGGACGAAGAGCGACTGCAGTATCCCCCCGAAGTTCGTCACGGCGGCGGACATCCGCTCGCCCTCGATTTGAAACAGCCAGATGTCGCGGCCCGCGTAGTTCGCAAACGGCCGCCTCGAGATGCGGTTCAACAAAACATACTCCTCTCGATTTTGATCGTCGGCATGCGGTACCGTACCTCCGCCCGCCGACCCGAAAAACCTTCGGTTTTTCTGATCATTTCTCGATAAAATCCAGCGCCGTCGCGCGGCCGATGTGGAACGCGATCGTGTCCGCGCTTCCAATCGACTCCCTCGCCAGGTGCGCGCCGAGCTCCGCGGCGCTTACGCCGCTCCCGGGCAAAAACGGCAGCCCGAGGATCAGCCCGATCGCGCAGCCCGCGATGTACGCGTCGCCCGCGCCGCCGGTCGCGACGACGGGGCCCGGGAGCGCCGGGACGTGCGCAACGCGCTCGCCCTCGCAGGCGCAGCTGCCGTTCGCGCCGCAGGTCATCAGAAGCCGCATGGATGGGTTCTCCGCCCGCAGCTTCCGGTGGCACGCGCGCGCGAGTTCCTCCATGTCGGGAATCGCCTCGCCCAGGTACGCCGCCGCCTCGTCCTCGTTGACGGCGAGTATGTCGGTCAAACGCAGCCCGCCGCAACCCCCGAACTCCGCGAACTCGTCGACGAGGCACGAGGCGACGGTCAGCGCGCCGGCGTCCCTCGCCCTCCGAAGCAATTCAAGCCGCGCCGCGACCGGCACCTCGGGCGCCGCGATCGCGACAGTCTTGCCGTCCATCGAAAGCCCATCGAGCGCCCGGCCGACGTATTCCGCCGTCACGAGCGAGCACGCGCTCTCGCTCGTCGTCACGTTGCAGACGGCCTTGTCCGGGTACTGTATGCAGACGCAGTACATCGTCCGGAGCGCCGCGGTCCGCCCGACGCGCGCCGTGTCGATGCCTGCCGAGCGCATCTCGGCAAGCAGCGCCGCGCCCTGATCGTCCTCGCCGACGAGACCTATCGCGCGAACCGCCACCCCCGGCGCGAGCACGCGCGCGATGTAGTGCAAAATGATGTGCTGCTTGCAGTAGTCGCGCGTCGGCGTGAGCTTCGCGAGCCGCGTCTCGTTGCGGCTGAGCGGCCGGCTGTCCGAGAGCTCGAACAGCACGCCGGTGCCGATCCCGCCGGTGCCGACGACCTGGTCAAACAGGGGCTTCATCGTTGATCCCCTTGAATACCCACTCCGGATGCTCGGAGATCGGGTGGATCGCGGTCGAAAGCGTCGCGGTCAGAAGCGCGTCCGGGTGCTCCTGCAATAGCGTCAGCGGATACTCGGGGTCGGGCTCGGAGAACAGCGCGACGCGCAGCGCCGTCTGCTTCCACGCGCCGGTGTCGCTGAACAGCCGCACCTTCTTCGCGCGCAGGCACTCCTTGACCCCCAGCGTCACCGACATCGGCGGCACGAACTGGTACGCCGCGCCGAAGGTACGCTGCGCGAGCGCCAGGATCGTGTCGTCGTTGTTGTACTGCACGCGGATCGACGCCTCGCGCAATTGATCGAGCGTCAGCCGGCCGTACTGGTTGCGCCGCGCCTGGTTGTAGGCGATGTGCCCGTCCTGCCCCCAGCCGCCGTAGGTCAGGTCGATGTCCTCGCGGTAGATCTCCGCGCGCACGGCCTCCATCGAAGCCGGCGACAGGAAGAAGCGCCGCTCCTCCGGGACCGCGAGCTCCTTGCGTATGCCGCCGTAGAAGTGCCTCTCCATGAAGCTGCGGAAGTTGTACGGGTCGCCCGGGTGCAGCGGGTTTCCCTGCCAGTCGAGGCACTCGTCCATGTGAAAGACGGTGAAGTTCTTAAGCGATATGCCCCGCGCGTTGACGATTTCCGCAAACGGCGCGTACCAGCAGCTCGGCCCGCAGGGGATGATCGCGCGGAACGCGCGGTTTTCGCGGTTCGCGCGCTCGATCTCCGCGGCGAGCTCCTCGGCCATAGCGCGCCCCATCGCCTCGGAATCCGGGACGATGCGCAGCGGCACCTTCAATGCGGGGTGGCTTTCCAATTTGTCCGCGGGCACCGCGCACCATTGATACAGGGTCTTCGGGTCCATTTTTCGTCGTCCTCCTATCCGCGCTGCCTGTTCTTGAACAGCATGTCGAACGCGACCGCGACGAGCACGACGAGGCCCTTGATCGACGACTGCCAGTCGATCGACACGCCGAGCAGCGACATGCCGTTGTTCAAAACGCCCATGATCAGCGCGCCGACGAGCACGCCGAACACCGTGCCCGCGCCGCCGCTGATCGACGCGCCGCCCAAAAAGCACGCCGCGATCGCGTCCGTCTCGTAGTTGATGCCGGCCTTCGGGGTCGCCGACGTCGCGCGCGCACACACGAGGATGCCCGCGACGGTCGCCATGAAGCTCGAGATCGTGTAGACGGTGAACATCAGCCGGCTCGTGTTGATGCCGGAGAGCCGCGCCGCCTTGATGTTGCCGCCCATCGCGTACAGGTGGCGGCCGAACACGGACTTCTTCGTGATGAACGAGAAGATCAGGACCAGCACGATCAAGAGAAGCATCGCAAACGACGCGCCCTTGTAGCCGGAGAGCACATAGCACAGCGCGTTGATGAACAGGGAGATCAGCACGATCTTGCCGGCGAGCAGGCCCATCGACGTCGTCGGCAGGCCCATCCTCTTGTTGCGGCGGTTGGAGATCAGCGTTGACGCGATGAAGACGATCGTGCCCACCGCGCCCAACAGGATCGTCAGCATGTGCCGCGGCGCGCCGGGGATGATGT
>MWAC01000286.1 GCA_002068815.1 Firmicutes bacterium ADurb.Bin467
AAGCGGGGCATGGAGGGCTACAACGTGCTGTTCCCGATCGGCTACGACGCGTTCGGGCTGCCGACCGAGAACTACGCGATCAAGAACCGCATCCACCCGGCGGTCGTCACGGAAAAAAACGTGCAGCGATTCCGCACGCAGTTGAAGCGGCTCGGGTTCTCGTTCGACTACGACCGCGAGGTCTCGACGACCGACCCGAAGTACTACAAGTGGACGCAGTGGATCTTCCTGAAGCTCTACGAGGCCGGCCTCGCCTACAAGATGGAGATGCCGATCAACTGGTGCACGAGCTGCAAGGTGGGCCTTGCGAACGAGGAGGTCGTCGGCGGCGTCTGCGAGCGTTGCGGCGGCGAGGTCGTGCGCAAGGTCAAGAGCCAGTGGATGCTGCGCATCACCGACTACGCGCAGAAATTGCTCGACGGCCTCGACGAGCTCGACTTCATCGAGAAGGTCAAGGTGCAGCAGCGCAACTGGATCGGCCGCTCCGAGGGCGCGGAGGTCGACTTTGCGCTCACGACCGGGGACACGCTGCGCGTGTTCACAACCAGGCCGGACACGCTGTTCGGCGCGACCTACATGGTCATGTCGCCGGAGCATCCGCTGATCGAGCGCCACCGCGGGCAGATTCGAAACTTCGAGGAGATCGCGCTCTACCGCGAGCTCGCCGCGCACAAGTCGGACTTCGAGCGCACCGAGCTCAACAAGGAGAAGACCGGCGTCGAAATCGACGGCATGCGCGCGGTCAACCCCGCGACCGGGAGGGAAATCCCGATCTGGGTGTCGGACTACGTGCTGATGGGCTACGGCACCGGCGCGATCATGGCCGTCCCCGCGCACGACGAGCGCGACTGGGAGTTCGCGAAGAAGTTCGGCCTGCCGATCGTCGAGGTCGTCGCGGGCGGAAACGTCGACGAGGCGGCCTACACCGACATCGCCGAGGGCATGATGGTCAACTCCGGACTGCTCAACGGCCTCAAGGTCAAGGACGCGATTCAAACGATCACCGACTGGCTCGTTGAAAAGGGCCTCGGCGAGCGCAAGGTCAACTACAAGCTGCGCGACTGGGTGTTCTCGCGCCAGCGGTACTGGGGCGAGCCGATACCGCTCGTCTGCTGCGAGCACTGCGGCTGGGTGCCGCTCCCCTATGAGCAGCTCCCGCTGACGCTCCCCGAGGTCGAGAGCTATATGCCGACCGACAGCGGCGAGAGCCCGCTGGCCGCGATCGACAGCTGGGTCAACACGGCCTGCCCCAAGTGCGGCGGCCCCGCGAGGCGCGAGACCGACACGATGCCCCAGTGGGCGGGCTCGAGCTGGTATTTCCTGCGCTACATCGACCCGTTCAACGACACCGAGCTCGCGTCGATGGACGAGATGAAGTACTGGCTGCCGATCGATTGGTACAACGGCGGCATGGAGCACACGACGCTGCACCTGCTCTACTCCCGCTTCTGGCACCGTTTCCTCTACGACATCGGCGTGGTTCCGACGAAGGAGCCGTATCAGAAGCGCACGAGCCACGGAATGATCTTGGGCGCGGACGGCGAGAAGATGTCGAAGTCGCGCGGCAACGTCGTCAACCCCGACCTGATCGTCGACGAACTCGGCGCGGACGCGTTCCGGACGTACGAGATGTTCATGGGCGCGTTCGACCAGGCGATCCCGTGGTCGACCGAGGGCGCGCGCGGCTGCCGGCGCTTCCTCGACCGGGTCTGGCGGCTGATGGAGATGCTGAACAGCGCGGAGGGTGTCTCGAAGGACATGGCCTACGACGTGAACTTCGCGATCAGGAAGGTCACCGAGGACTTCGAGCGCATGAAGTTCAACACCGCGATCGCGCAGATGATGAGCCTCGTGAACGCATTCTACGCGAAGGGGAGCATCACGCGCACCGAGCTTCGGACGCTTCTGCACCTGTTGAACCCCGTCGCGCCGCACATCACCGAGGAGATCAATAAGCTGTGCGAGCTCGGCGAGGAGCTGTTCCGCGCGCCGTGGCCCGCCTGCGACGAGGCCGCGCTCGTGCGCGAGACGGTCGAGATCGCCGTGCAGGTCAACGGCAAGGTGCGCGGCCGCCTCGACGTGCCGGCGGACCTCGCGCGCGAGGGCGCCGAGGCGTATTTCCGGTCGGTTCCGGAGGTGCGCAGGCTCGTCGGCGATAAGCCGATCCACAAGCTCGTGTTCGTGCCCGGGCGGCTCGTCAACATCGTATGCTGAGCCCGGCCGGGCGCATACGCTGAAACAAAGGGGAGGGATTGCGTTGAGCGAATTGCATGCCTTTGTGCTGGGCGCGGTACAGGGGCTGACGGAGTTTCTGCCGGTCAGCTCGTCGGGGCATCTGCTGGTGCTTCAAAAGATATTCGGCATCGGCGCGGCGGGCGAAAACCTGCTGCTGATCGACATTTTGCTGCACATCGGGACGCTCGCGGCGGTGTTCGCCGTCTACTGGCGGCGCATCTGGGAAATGGTATTGCATCCGGTCAAGTCGGACCTCAAGTGGCTCGTGATCGCGACGATCCCGGCGGTAATCGCGGCGCTTGTGATCGACTTCGGCGACGCGTTCGAGGGGCAGTTCATCATCTGGTCGTTTTACCTGACCTCGGCCGTGCTCGTCGCGGGCGACTTCATCGGCGGGTGGCGGCGACGGCGCAAATCGGTCCACAAGCGCGTGAATCTGCAGGACTCGGTCGCGATGGGGCTTATGCAGGCGGTCGCGATCCTGCCCGGGCTGTCGCGCTCCGGCTCGACGATCTCCGCGGGCGTCGCGAGCGGGCTGACGCGCAGGCGCGCGGCGGACTTCTCGTTTCTGATGTCGATCCCGGCGATCCTCGGCTCCGCGGCGCTCGAGCTCAAGCACATCGTGCTCGACGGCGCGGGCGCCGGAAACATCGGGGTGCTCCCGATGCTGATCGGCATGGTCGCGGCGGCGGCGTTCGGGTTTCTCGCGATCAAGGGCATGCTGCAGTTGATCCGCAGGATCGGCATGAAGTGGTTCGCGCTGTATACATTCCTGGTGGGCACGTTCTTGCTGCTCGACAAATACATCTTGAAAATCTGGATGGTGTAGTGCATGGCGATCATTACCGTCGTTGGCGCGGGCATGATGGGCTCGGCCATCGGCATCCCCGCGAGCGACAACGGCCACGAGGTGCGCCTCGTCGGCACGCCGCTCGACCGCGCGATCATCGACCACGCGCGCGCGACCTCGCGCCATCTGACGATGCGGCGCGACCTCCCGAAGAGCTACCGCTATTATCAGTTCGAGCAGCTCTCGGAGGCGCTCGACGGCGCGGAACTGCTCGTCTCCGGCGTCTCGAGCTTCGGCGTCGACTGGTTTTGGGAAAATGTGCTGCCGGTAATCCCGGACGCCCTCCCGGTCCTGGCCGTCACAAAGGGCATGGTCGACGGCGAGGACGGCGAGCTCGTCCCCTACCCCGTCTACTACCGCCGGAAGCTCGGCGCGCGGAAATTGAACCTCAACGCCGTCGGCGGCCCGTGCACCAGCTATGAATTGGCCGACCGCGACCAGACCTACGTCGCGTTCTGCGGCGAGGACATCGAGGCGCTCCGCCGGATCAGGGCGCTTTTCCGGACGGACTACTACCACATCAGCCTGTCGGCCGACGTCGTCGGCGTCGAGTGCGCGGTCGCGATGAAGAACGCGTACGCGCTCGCGGTGACGCTCGCGGTCGGCCTCGCGGAGAGGCACGACGGCAAGCTCCACTACAACTCGCAGGCCGCGCTGTTTGCCCAGAGCATTCGCGAGATGCGAAAGCTGCTCCGGCTC
>MWAC01000287.1 GCA_002068815.1 Firmicutes bacterium ADurb.Bin467
TCGTGCCGTTTATGCACTCGTTCGGCGTGTTCGCGTCCCGCAGGATCATGGACCAGATCTACATCTCCTGCGCCTACGCGGGGCTGAACGTCAAGGTCGTCGGCGCCGATCCCGGCGTGACGGCCGCGGTCAACGGCGGCACGCACATGGCGCTCGAGGACGCCGGCGCGCTGCGCGTGATCCCGAAAATGACGATCGTCGAGCCGTCCGACTCCGTGATGATGGAGGACCTCGTGAAGAGGCTCGCGAAGCACGAGGGCGTCGACTACCTCCGCATGGCGCGCAAGAAGGGCATACGGCTCTACGAGGAGGGCTCGGAGTTCCCGCTCGGCAAGGCCGCGTGGCTGCGCGAGGGTACGGACGTCGCGATCATCGCGTCCGGGGTCATGGTCTACGAGGCGCTCAGGGCCGCCGACATGCTCGCCGAAGAGGGGATTTCCGCGACGGTGATCGACATGTACACGATCAAGCCGCTCGACATCGAGTCGGTCGTCCGGGCGGCTGAAACAACCGGCGCGGTCGTCGCGGCGGAGAACCACAACGTCATCGGCGCGCTCGGCTCCGCGGTCGCGGAGGCGCTCTCGGAAAACTGCCCGGTTCCGCTCGAGCGCGTCGGCGTCATGGACCGGTTCGGCGAGGTCGGCCCGCAGGAATACCTGATGGACATCTTCCACCTCACGGCCGGGGACATCGTCGAGAAGGCGAAGCGCGCGATCGAAAGAAAGCGATAACGGCATCAATATAAGATTCAGAAGGAGTTTGAGCGATGAGCATCTTGAGGAAGAAATACTGTGTCAACGGCGAGTGGAGGGAGTCAAAGACCGAGAAGTGGATGCCCGTGACCGACTCGAGCACCGGCGAAGTGATCGCGGAGGTGCCCTGCTGCACGGCGGCGGAGGTCGAGGAGGCGATCGCTTCTGCGGACGCGGCGTTCAGGGATTGGTCGCTGACGTCCTTGAGCATGCGCGCGCAGATGATGTTCAAGTGGCGCGACGTGCTGAATCGGCACGTGGACGAGCTCACGCGCCTGTGCGCGCAGGAACTCGGCAAGAACCTCGACGAGGCGCGCGGCGACGTATTGAAGGCGGTCGAGCCGACGGAGCTCGCGTGTGCTCTCCCCTACCTCACGCAGGGCGCGGCGTCGATGCAGGTGACGACGGGCTTCGACACGGCCACCTACCGCGTGCCGCTCGGCGTGATCGCGGGCATCGTGCCGTTCAACTTCCCGGCGATGATCCCGTGGGGCTGGATGGTGCCGCTGGCGATCGCGACCGGAAACACGGTGGTCCTCAAGGCCGCGAGCCCGACGCCCTTGACCGCGATGCGCATACTCGAGCTGTTCTATGAGGAGGCGGGCTTCCCGAAGGGCGTCGTGAACCTCGTGACCTGCTCGCGCAAAGAGAGCGAAATCCTACTGACCGATCCGCGGATCAAGGCCGTGACGTTCGTCGGCTCGACCGAGGTCGGAAAGCACATCTACTCGGTCGCGGCCGCGCACGGAAAGCGCGTGCAGGCGCAGTGCGAGGCGAAGAACCACGCGCTCGTGCTCGACGACTGCGACCTCGAGAGCACCGTCAACGCGATCGTCAACTCGACCTACGGCTGCGCCGGCATGCGCTGCATGGCGCTGCCCGCGATCTGCGTGCAGGAGACCATCGCGGACGAGTTTGTGAAGCTCTTGAAGGAAAAGGCCCGGAAGATGGTCGTCGGCTGCGCGTACCACCCCGGCACGAAGCTCGGGCCGCTGGTGACTTTGGAGCACAAGAGGTTCGTCTGCGACTGGATTCAGAAGGGCGTCGACGAGGGCGCGGAGCTCGTGCTCGACGGCCGCGACATCGTCGTTCCGGGGTACGAGGGCGGCTTCTTCGTGGGCCCGACGATCTTCGACCGCGTGACGAGGGACATGACGGTCGGCGACCGCGAGATCTTCGGCCCGGTCACGGTCATCAAGCGCGTGAAGACGTTCGAGGAGGGCCTCGAGATCATGAACGCGAGCCCGTTCGCGAACGGCTCGGTGATCTTCACGCAGAACGGCTACTACGCGCGCCAGTTCGAGCTCTTGAGCGACGGCGGCATGGTCGGCATCAACGTCGGCATCCCGGTCCCCTCGGCGTACTTCCCGTTCTCCGGCAACAAGGACTCGTTCTTCGGCGACCAGCACGTGCTGGGTCTGGACGGCGTGCGCTTCTACACGCGCGCGAAGACCGTCACGAAGCACTGGTACGACGAACACTCCAGGAAGCGCGCCGTCAGCACCTGGGAGGGAACGGTCGAGCGCATTTGACGCCGCGGGCATGCGGGCCCCCGGCGGACAACCGAAGCATTCGCGCGCGCTGCGCGTAGAAGCAAAATAAAAGGAGGGTATTTCATGAAGAAGATTCTGTCCCTGACGCTTTGCCTGATGCTGGCTCTGTCCCTGGTAGGCATTGCGTCCGCCGAGACGGCCGACACCGTCAAGATCGGCCTGATCTTCCCGCTTTCCGGCTCGAACGCCGACCAGGGTGTCTTCAACGTGGACGGCGCGACGCTTGCCGTGGACGACATCAACGCGGCGGGCGGAATCAAGTCGCTGGGCGGCGCGAAGATCGAGTTGGTGATCTACGACAACGAAAGCGACTCCGACAAGAGCAAGACGACCGCGGAGCGGCTCTTCGCCGAGCATCCGGACGTCGTGGCGGTGCATGGCGCCTCCGCGAGCGCGTACGTGCTCCCGATGCTGTCCGTCTTCGAGAAGAACCAGACCCCGTTCCTGACCGCGCAGACCTCGCAGACGATCACGAGCCAGGACTACAAGTACGTGTTCGCGTTCGCGGCGCAGAGCCCGCAGTTCGCGCAGACGCAGGTCGACATGCTCGAGTGGCTGAACGAGACCTACGAGGGCCTGAACATCACGAAGGTCGGCATCGTCTATGAGGACACCGAGTGGGGCCTCACGAACTCCGCCGCGGCCCGCAAGTCCATCGGCG
>MWAC01000288.1 GCA_002068815.1 Firmicutes bacterium ADurb.Bin467
CGCGATATCCGCGCCATCGAGACGGCGCCGGAGGGCATCAACCTCCTGGTCGTCAAGGTGGAAACCAGCGAGCCGGGGCTCTACGGCCTCGGCTGCGCGACGTTCGCCTACCGGCATTTGACGGTTCGGCACCTGATCGAGACGTATCTGCGCCCGCTGCTGGTCGGGAGGAAGGTCTCCGAGATCACCGAGCTCTGGCAATTGATGCACCAGAACGCCTACTGGCGCAACGGGCCCGTCGTCAACAACGCGATCTCGGGCATAGACATGGCGCTCTGGGACATCAAGGGCAAGATGGCCGGCATGCCGGTCTACGACCTGCTCGGCGGCAAGGTGCGCGCGGGCGTGCCCGTCTACCGCCACGCGGACGGCTCGAACGTCGACGAGATTGTCGAGAGCATCGAGAAATACCGCGCGATCGGCGTGCGGCACATACGCTGCCAGCTCGGGGGCTACGGCGGGGGCGGGTACGGCGACGCGCCAAGCTGGGCCGCGAGGGGCGCGAACCCGGGCGTCTATTTGGACAGCCGAAAGTACATGCGCGACACGCTGAAGCTGTTTGAAGAGCTTCGCGCAAGGCTCGGGTTCGGGCTCGAGCTCGTCCACGACGTGCACGAGCGCATCCACCCGACCGAGGCCGTGCAGTTCGCGCGCGAGATGGAGCCCTACAAGCTCTTCTTCCTCGAGGACTGCGTGCCGCACGAGCAGCTCGAGTGGCTCTCGAGGATCAAGCAGTTGAGCGTCACGCCGCTTTCGCAGGGGGAATTGTTCAACAACCCCGCGGAGTTCAAGCGCCTCGTCGCGAACCGCAGCATCGACTTCATGCGCGCGCACCTGAGCCAGCTCGGGGGCATCACGCCGGCGCGCCGGGTGCAGATGTTCTGCGAGGAGTTCGGCGTGCGCATCTGCTGGCACGGCCCGGGCGACATGAGCCCCATCGCGCACGCGGCGAACATACACATAGACCTGGCCGCGCAGAACCTCGGGCTGCAGGAGTGGAGCGGCATAGAGCCGCCGAACTTCGTGATCCAGAAGCTCAGCGGCGCGCGCGGCGCGCTGCTCGAGGTATTCCCGGGGCTGCCGGAGTACGGAAACGACGGCTTCGTCTACGCAAGCGATCGGCCCGGGCTCGGCGTCGACATCGACGAGGAGAAGGCCGGGAAATACCCGTGCGACGCCGGCGTCACGACATGGACCCAGACGCGCCGATCGGACGGCTCGCTCATAACGCCCTGACAAGGAGGAGTTTCGGATGAGGGAACTGACACTGTACGCACAGAAAAACGGCACCATCGACCGGGCGCGGCTGACCGAGGCGCTCCAATCGTCGCTCGAGCTCGACGGCCTCAAGCGCGTGCTGCTGCTGCCGCCGGACATCACGCGGTTTTACTCGCGCGCCGGCGAGATCGCGAACATCTACTACCACCTCCTGAAGGATACCTGCGAGGTCGACA
Source organism: Firmicutes bacterium ADurb.Bin467 (assembly GCA_002068815.1). Lineage (GTDB taxonomy): Bacteria > Bacillota > Clostridia > Christensenellales > Aristaeellaceae > Pullichristensenella. The sequence goes on from MWAC01000288.1 coordinate 1,455, forward strand.
TCATCCCGACGCTCGGCTCGCACGTGCCGATGACCGAGGCCGAGTGCCGCGAGATGTACGGGGACATACCGTTCGACCGCTTCATCGCGCACAACTGGCGCACCGATGTCGTGAAGATCGGCGAGGTGCCGCGGGAATTCGTGCGCGAGGTGTCCGAGGGGCTCGTCGACGAGAAGATCGATGTCGAGATCAACCGCCGCTTGCTCGACGGCTACGACCTGATTCTCTCGATCGGGCAGGTCGTGCCGCACGAGGTCGTCGGCATGGCGAACTACTCGAAGAACGTGTTCGTCGGCGTCGGCGGCGCGAGCATGATCAGCAATTCGCACATGCTCGGCGCGTTCTACGGGCTCGAGAAGATGATGGGCAAGGACTTTTCGCCGGTGCGCAAGGTGTTCGACTACGCCGAGCAGCACTTTTTGAAGGACCTGCCGCTCTGGTACGTGCTGACCGTGGCGACGGCTCCCGAGAACGAGATTCGCCAGCACGGATTGTTCATCGGCCGCGGCCGCGACGGGTTCGAGAAGGCCGTCGCGCTCGCGCAGCAGAAGAACATCACCTTCGTCGACAGGCCGCTTCAAAAGGTCGTCGTCTACATGGACCCGAAGGAGTTCCGGAGCACCTGGGTCGGCAACAAGTCGATCTACCGCACGCGCATGGCGATCGCGGACGGCGGCGAGCTGATCGTGCTCGCGCCGGGCGTATCGCACTTCGGCGAGGACCCGCAAAACGACGTGCTGATCCGCAAATACGGCTATTGCGGCCGCGAAAACGCGATCGCGCTGTGCAGGACGAACGACGACCTCGCGAACAACCTGTCCGTCGTCGCGCACATCATCCACGGGAGCTCCGACGGCCGGTTCCACGTGACCTACTGCACAAAGCTCCTGACCGAGGAGGAGGTTCGCGCCGCGCACTTCGACTACATGCCCTTCGACGAGGCCGTGAAAATCTACGACCCGGCAAAGCTCAAAGACGGCCGGAACACGATGCCCGACGGCGAGGAGATCTACTACATCTCGAACCCCGCGCTCGGGCTGTGGGCGGACAGGAGCCGCTACTGATGAATCGATTGATGAAAGCCTGCGTGATCCTCGAGCCCCGGCGCTATGAGATTCGCGAGGTCGAGGTTCCCGCGCCCTCGGCCGGCGAGGTGCTGATCCAAATGAAGGCCGCGGGCGTCTGCGGCAGCGACCAGCACATATTCCTCGGCGAAAACCCGTGCTCGCGCTACCCGCTGATCCCCGGGCACGAGAACGTCGGCGTCGTCGCGGCGGTCGGCGAGGGCGTGGCGAATGTCGAAGTCGGCGACCACGCCGTCGTCGACCTGATCATCACCTGCGGAAAGTGCTACCAGTGCACGCACGGGCGCGAGAACGTCTGCGAAACCGTCGCGGTGCGCGGCAGCAGCGCGGACGGCGGCTGGCGCGAGTACTTCACGGCGCCGGCGGACGACGTGTACAGGATCGACCCGAACATCCCGTGGAGGGACGCGGCGCTGATCGAGCCGCTCGCGATCGGCGAGCACTCGACGAACCGCGCGCGCGTGGACGGCGACGATACCGTGTTCATCTTGGGTACCGGCACCATCGGCACGATCGTGCTGCAGGCGTGCAAGCGCAAGGGCGCGAAGGTCATCTGCTGCGACATCAGCGAGGACAGCCTCCGCCGCGCGAAGGACGTCTACGGCGCGGACTGGACGATCAACGGGCGGACCGAGGACGTCGTTTCGCGCGTGCGCGAGATCACCGGCGGCCACGGCTGCACG
>MWAC01000289.1 GCA_002068815.1 Firmicutes bacterium ADurb.Bin467
TTCAAAAGATTCTATAAAAAATATATCTCTTCGCTGTCCAAAAGTCAAGCGGCGCGCGCGTTCAAATCTGTTAATTATTTTGCCTTACTAAAACTAACCGTTTCATAATAAAAGCGCCGCGGTGTTTTTCCGCGGCGCAAACAGGGGAAATTCAGGCAATCCGCACGGCGAGCCCGTCGCCCTCGGGGTAGAGCTCGAGCACGCTGCCCTCGGGCACGTCCGAGGCGATCAGCATCCTCGCGACCGGCGTCTCGACCGCGCGCTGTATGAACCGCTTCAGCGGGCGCGCGCCGTAGACCGGGTCGTAGCCGTTGTCGATGACGAACCGCTTTGCCTCGTCGGAGAGCTTGACGGTCACGCGGCGCTCGGAGAGCCTGCGGTCGAGGTCCTTGAGCATCAGCTCGGTGATCTTCTCGATCTCAACGCGGCTGAGCGGCGTGTAGAACACGATCTCGTCGAGCCGGTTCAGAAATTCCGGCCGGAACTGGCGCTTGAGAAGCCCCTGCACCTCCGTCCGCGCGCGCTCCGAGAGCTGGCCGCCCGGCCCGATGCCGTCCAATATGATGCCGCTTCCGAGGTTCGAGGTCAAAATGATGATCGTGTTCTTGAAGTCCACGGTCCTGCCCTGCGAGTCGGTGATCCTCCCGTCGTCCAACACCTGCAAGAGGATGTTGAACACGTCCGGGTGGGCCTTCTCGACCTCGTCGAACAGGAGCACGCTGTAGGGCTTTCTGCGCACGGCCTCGGTCAATTGCCCGCCCTCCTCGTAGCCGACGTAGCCCGGAGGCGCGCCGACGAGCCGGGACACGCTGTGCTTTTCCATGTACTCGGTCATGTCGATGCGGATCAGGTTCTTCTCGTCGTCGAACAGGGCGACGGCGAGCGTCTTCGCGAGCTCCGTCTTTCCGACGCCGGTCGGCCCCAGGAACAGGAACGAGCCGATCGGCCGGTTCGGGTCCTGTATGCCGGCGCGCGAGCGCAGGATCGCCTCGGAGACCTTCTCAACCGCCTCGTCCTGCCCGACGACGCGCTCGTGGAGGATCGAGCCGAGCCTGAGCAGCTTTTCGCGCTCGCCCTCGACGAGCTTCGAGACCGGGATGCCCGTCCAGCGCGACACGATTCGCGCGATTTCGTCGTCGGTCACCTTGTCTCGCAGCAGTTTGCTTGCGCCCTGCTTCTCCTCGGCCTTCTTTTCCTCTGCTTCGAGCTGCTTCTGCAATTGCGGAAGCCGCCCGTACTGCAGCTCCGCCGCCTTGTTGAGGTCGTACGCGCGCTGGGCGAGCTCGATGTCCGCGTTGACCTTCTCGATCTCCTCGCGCAATTTCTGGACCTTCGCAATGTTTGCCTTCTCGAGCTCCCACTTCGCCTTCATCTCGTTGAAGCGGTCGCGCATGTCGGCCAGCTCCTCGCGGAGCTTCGCGAGCTTCTCCTTCGAGCGCGACTCGGTGTCGTTGTGGAGCGCCGCCTCCTCGATCTCCTTCTCGATGATCGCGCGCGCAATCTCGTCCATCTCCTGCGGCATCGAGTCGATCTCGGTGCGGATCATCGCGCACGCCTCGTCGACGAGGTCGATCGCCTTGTCCGGCAGGAAGCGGTCGGAGATGTAGCGGTTCGAGAGCTTCGCCGCGGCGATCAGCGCCTGGTCGGTGATCTTGACGCCGTGGAACACCTCGTATCGCTCCTTGAGGCCGCGGAGGATCGCGACCGTGTCCTCGACCGTCGGCTCGCTGACGAGCACCGGCTGGAACCTGCGCTCGAGCGCCGCGTCCTTCTCGACATGCTTGCGGTATTCGTCGAGCGTCGTCGCGCCGACGCAGTGCAGTTCGCCGCGCGCGAGCATCGGCTTTAGCAGGTTTCCGGCGTCCATCGCGCCCTCGGCCTTGCCCGCGCCGACGATGTTGTGCAGTTCGTCGATGAAGAGTATGATCTTGCCGTCGCTCTTGCGGACCTCCTCGAGCACGGCCTTGAGCCGCTCCTCGAATTCGCCGCGGTACTTCGCGCCCGCGATCAAGGAGCCCATGTCGAGCGAGAACAGCGTCCGGTCCTTCAAAGACGTCGGCACGTCGCCGCGGACGATCCGCTGCGCGAGGCCCTCGGCGATCGCGGTCTTGCCGACGCCGGGCTCGCCGATCAACACCGGGTTGTTCTTCGTCTTGCGCGAGAGGATGCGGATGACGTTTCGTATCTCGGCGTCGCGGCCGATCACCGGGTCGAGCTTCTGCCTGCGCGCGAGGTCGGTCAGGTCCGCGCCGAACTTCTTCAGCGCGTCGTAGGTGTCCTCCGGCTGGTCGCAGGTCACGCGCGCGTTGCCGCGGACCGACTGCAGTTGCTTCAAAAACGCGTCGCGCGTGAGGCCGAACTCGGAAAAGATGCGCTGGAGAGCGGCGTTCGCCTTTTCAAACAGCGCCAGCACGATGTGCTCGACCGACACGTATTCGTCCTTCATGTGTGAGGCGACCCGCTCCGCCTCCGAGAGCGCGGCGTCTACCGCCGGGGAGATGTAGACCCGGTCGGCCTCGCGGCCGGGGCCGGAGACCTTCGAGAGCCTGTCGATCTCGCGCTCCGTCGCCTGCAGCACGCGCCGGGGGTCGATGTTCAGCTGCTGAAACAATTGCGGGATCAGCCCGTCCTCCTGCGCGGTCAGCGCGTAGAGCACGTGCTGCTGATCGATCTGCATATTCTGGCGCTCGACGGCGACCTCCTGCGCGGCGCGGACGGCCTCCAGCGATTTCTTCGTGAATTTTTCCATGTTCATGCAAACGCCTCCCCTCGAGGGATTACTGACCTTCTTTGACTATTATAGTGGGGAGGGCCCGCGCTGTCAAGAATATCCGAAAGAATTAACAGAAAACCCCCGCGATTGCGGGGGAGAAAATTGTCGGATAAGTGCGCTCACCCCTCGAGGGCGCCGGAGGCGGAGGCATCCTCCTGCGCCCCGATCGCGAGGTCGCGCGCGGCCTGCGCGATGCGCAGCGCGTTGTCGAACCGCCGGTAGCGGCGCTGGCTCTCCTGAATGCGCCTGAGCTCCTTGCCGCCGTCGGCGAGCAGATGCCGGACGACCGCGGGCAGCGCGCGCAGGCCCTCGCAGACGACGCCGAGGTCGTACCGCTCGACGAGCTCGGGGTTTCCCTGCTCCTGCCCGGGCAGCGCGCCGGTGATGACCAGCGGCACGTTCATCACGATGCCCTCGAAGAACGAGTTCGGGCTGCCGCGCGCGATCATGATGTCGCTCTCGAGCATCAGGTTCTCGATCTCGGTCACAAAGCCCAAGATGCGGACGCGCTCGCCGTACTTGCGCTTGAGCAGCGTCTCGAGCCGCTTCTTCAACTGCTTGTTGCGCCCGCAGACGATCGTCAGCTTGGCGTCGGTGCCCGACAAGAGCGCGAGCGCGTAGCGGCCGAGCATGCCGCTGCCCTCGCCGCCGGACATCATCAGGCAGCGCGCGGGCCGCGAGGGGTCGTAGGGGAGCTTGTCGATCTTCTGCGCGAGGTCGGTGAAGCGCCGGCGGGTCGGAAAGCCGATTTTCAGAATCCGCTCCTTCGGAACGCCGTAGCGCCTGGTCAGCTGGGCGGCCTCGTCGGTCGCGCAGATCGTCAGCGCCGCGCGCGGGTCGCACCAGGACGGGTGCACCGTCACCGGGTCCGCCTGCACAGACACGAACGGCAGCTTCAGGCCGTTGCGCTCGCACACGCTCAAGAGCGACGAGTTGAACATCGGGTGGGTCGTGAGCACCACGTCCGGCTTCTCGCGCTCGATGATTTCGAGGAACCGCTTCTCCGACCAGGTGGACATCAAGTCGCAGTAGGCGTCGTTGAAGCGCGTGCCGAAATCCCACGTCCACTTCCAGAGGAACTTCGCGTGGCGCGTGACGACGCCGTAGCTGTCGCCGATCGTCTTCACATGCTTGCTGACGAGCTGCTCGAAGCCGTCGATCTGCACGACCTGTATCTCCGGCATCTCCTTGAGCCAGTCCATCAGCGAATCGGAGATCGACTTGTGGCCGCAGCCGGTGTGCGTGGTCGTGATCAGCAGGATTTTTTTCTTCATGGCCTGACCCTCAGCGGGGGCACCTCGGCCGGGATGTCGCCGACGCCTGTCAGCACATAGCGCGGCTGGTAGGGGTAGGTCGCCATGCTCTCCAAGGTCGTGACCCCCGAGAGCACGAGCACCGTGTCGAGGCCGGACTCGATGCCCGCGACGATGTCGGTGTCCATGCGGTCGCCGATGATCACGGTGTCCTCGGGGCTGGCGTTCAGGCGCTTCTGCGCGTGGCGCATCATCAGCGGATTGGGCTTTCCGATGAAGTACGCCTGCCGGTTCGCGGCCATCTCGATCGGCGCGATCAAGGCGCGGCAGGCCGGGGCGATGCCGTTCTCGATGGGTCCGGTCACGTCCGGATTCGTGCCGATCAGCTTCGCGCCGTTG
>MWAC01000290.1 GCA_002068815.1 Firmicutes bacterium ADurb.Bin467
TCGCAGTTTACGCGGTCGGAGAGCAGCGCCGCGCCCGCCGCGCCCGGCTCGCGGTGCGTCAGCCCGCGCATGCCGTTGAACAGGTGCGTCGCCTGCGTGACGCCCCGCCGTATGCCCTCCATCGCCTCCTGATAGGTCGCGTTCGTGTGGCCCATCGCGGCCACGATGCCGCGCTCGGCGCACCACTGAACGAACTCCGGATATTTTTCCGGCGCGGTGATGACGATGCGCAGGATGTCCGCATACGGCGCGAGAAAGTCGGTGTCCGGCGGCAGGATCAGATTCGGGTTGTGCGCGCCCTTTTTCTCGACCGAGATGAACACGCCCTCCATGTGCGCGCCGTGCACCTTCGCGCCCCTGCCCTTGCCCATCGTCGCGCGCACCGCGTCGAGCGCGGCCCCGACCGCAGGCAGCGGCGCGGTCGCGACCGTCGGGAGAAACCCCGTCACGCCGTCCTTCAACAGCTTCCCGGCGATGAACTCGACCGCGTCGGCCGTCCCCTCGAGCACCTCGCGCCCGCAGTAGCCGTGCGTGTGGACGTCGATCAGCCCCGGGAACAGGAACCGGCCCCCGGCGTCGATGATCTCGATCCCCTCGGGGACATGCTCCGGCGCGACCGCCTCGATCGTCTCCCCGAACAGCAGCGCGCTGTTTTCCAGGATCTCGTTCTCCAGAACGATGTTCGCGTTTACAATCGCCCTCATAGCGCCTCCATGTGCCTGCGCAAAAACACGACCGCGTCCGCGATGTCCTTGCCGGCAGCCTCCTTCGCCTCCCGCTCGATCGTCAAAAACCCGCGGAAGCCGATGTCGCGAAGCGCCGCGAGGTACTCGGGCCACTTCACGTCCCCCTCGCCCAGCGCAACTTCGCAGCCCATGCCGAGCGCGCGCGCGCCGTCGATGCCCTTCTCCGCGAACACGCCGTAGTAATCTTCGCCGGTCGTCGGCTTTAAGCTCACGCCGTCCTTCGCGTGCGTGTGGACGATCAGGTCGCCCGCCGTGAACACGCCCGCCGCCGGGTCCTCGCGCAGCACCATGGCGAGGTTCGCCGGGTCGTAGTTGATCTTGATGCCTTCGCCGCACTCGAGGCAGAAGTCGCGAAGCCTCGCAACCGGCTCCGGCCCGGTTTCGACCGCGATGCACGCGCCGAGCGCGTCCGCGAAGCGCCCGATCTCGCGGCAGGCGCCGAGCAGCACCTTGTACGCGTCGCTCTCCGGGTCCGCGGGGACGACGCCGAGATGCGTCGTCACGATCGAGCAGTCGAGCCGCTTTGCGAGCAGCAGTGTCCGCTTCAGATATTCGAGCTTCTTCGGGTTGTCCTCCCGGCGGCAGAGCCCGTGGCCGCCGAGCTCGCCGCAGAGCGCGGTCGCGACCTGGTGGCAGTCCCGGAGCGTCCTTTTGACCTTTTCGACGTCCGCGGTCAGCGGGTCGAGCTCGCCCGCGGCGTAGAGCTGCACGCCCTCCGCGCCGACGACCTCGCTCATCCGGATGCCCTCGTAGAGCCCGACGCCGAACCAGTCGGCCAGCGTCCCGATCTTGAAGTATTCCATATATCCTCCTACTGCCGGATCGGCTTCGCGCGGTTGTAGAGCGTCAGCAATATCACCATCACGAGCCCGAGCACGAGGTTGCGAACCGGCTGGCTGATGTCGAGCACGGTGAGCCCGTTGCTCAACACGATCATGACCAGCGAGCCCGTGATGCTCCCGAAGTACGAGCCGACGCCGCCGACGAACAGCGAGCCGCCGACGATGACCGCGACGAGCGAGTTGTACGCGTAGTTGTCGAAGAGCTGGCACTGGCTCATGCCCATGTAGCCCGCGCCGAGCACGCCCGCGACCGCCGAGAACACGCCCGAGAGCACGAACGTCAATACGCGGATCTTCCTCGTGTTGATGCCGTTCAGCCGCGCGGCGGACTCGTTGTTGCCGGTGAGGTAGAGCTGCTTTCCGAACCGCGAGCGGTGGATCAGGAAAAACGCGAGCGCCCAGATGACGACCGCGTACATCGTCGCCGCCGGGATCAGCCCGAAGATGCGGTACTGCACGGTCTTTTTGAACAGCGCCGCCGCGACGCCGGTCGGCATGCCGCCGGTGAACACGTATTGGAGCCGCGTCACGACGTAGGAGACCGCGAGCGTGATGACGATCGGCGGAAGTCCCACGCGCACCGCGCACACGCCGTTGAGAAGTCCGATCGCCGCGCCCATCGCGACCGTCGCCAATATCACCTGAGCGAACCGGCCGCCCTGCCCCTGCATGATGCCGGTCGTGATGACCGCCGCCATCGACATCACCGAGCCGACGGACAGATCGACGCCGCCGGAGATGACGACCATCGTCTGCCCGGCCGCGGCGAAGCTCAAAAGCATCGTCTGCACGAGGATCGAGCCGAACGTGTTGATGTTCAAGGACTTCGGGTTGATGAGGACCGTGATCAGGAGCAGGAACAGCGCGATCACGAGCGCCATGCCCGGCCGGTTGTACTTCACGAAGCGCCGGATGCGCAACCCGCTTCCCATCCTATCCGCCATATTTCTCACCCCGCTTCAACTGTTTGACAAAGCCCTGTTTGAGCGTCTCGCGCTGCGCCTTCGCGGTGATGATCGTCGCGAGCAGCCCCAGGAAGATGATGGTGTCGCTGACGAGGTTCTGCCAGTAGGAGTTGATCATCAGGCCCTGTATGGCCTTCGTCAGGAAGTTGAACAGGTAGTAGACGGCGTTCTGCACGATCACCAGGAAGCCCGCGCCGAACAGCCCGCAGCTGAGCGTCCCCCAGCCGCCGAAGTTCATGCCGCCGAGCATGCACGCCGAGAGCGAGCGTATGCCGTATTCCTCGGCCTGCAGCGGGTTCCCGGACGCGTTCGACGCCGTCAGGCACAGCCCCGCGAGGCCGACGATGAAACCCTTGATCAGGAACGCCTTCATCTGCACGCGCTCGGGGTTGATGCCGACGGCGTAGGCGTTTCGCGGGTTGTTGCCGACCGCGTACATGTGCCTTCCGTAGCGCGTGCGCTTGATGTACTGCCAGATAAGCAGCACGGCCAGAAGAATCAGCGCCGCGAACGGCAGGAAGCCGAACAGCACGGAATCGTAGGTCTTGTAGATGATCTTCTCGACCTTGCCCTGCGGCTCTCCCATGATCAGCACGTTGACGCCCTTGATGATGTATGTAATCGAGAACGTCGTCAAGAGCGCCGGCAGCCGGAGCTTCACGATGCAGAAGCCGCAGAACAGAGAGATCAGCACGCCGCCCGTCAGCGCGCACGCCCAGCCGAGGCCGACGGGCACGCCGAGTTCCTGCGGCAACATGATCGCGATGACGTTTACGAACGCGAGCTGTATGCCGGTCGAGAGATCCAGCACGCCGCACATCATGAGCACCGACTGCCCGAGACAGGTCAAAATCAGCGGCATGTTCTTCGAGAGCAGTATGCGGAAGTTGCTGACGGTGAAAAACTTCGCCGGGGTCTGGATGATGATGTTGAGCGCGAGCACCGCCATGAACAGGCAGAACCCGGTGAACACCGGCTGCCTGCGAAAGTGCCCCCACCGGCGCCGAATCGCCTCAGCCATTTGCCCTCTCCTCCTTCTCGGCAAAGCCCATCATCTCGGCGACGAGCCGCTCCTGCGTCTTGTCCTCGCAGCTTAAAAGCGCCTGCACCCTTCCCTCGTAAAACACGTAGATGCGGTCGGCCAGGTCCATCAATTCGTCGTTGTCGCTCGAGGACACGACGACCGTCATGCCCTTCTGCGCGCATTGTCTAAGTATCTGGTGAATCTCGCGGCGGGAGGCGATGTCGACGCCCTTCGTCGGGTCGTCGAGCAGCAACAGCTCCGGCATGACCGCGATCCAGCGCGCGACGATCAGCTTCTGCTGGTTGCCGCCGGAGAGCGAGCTCGCCGGGTCCTCGAGCTCCCCGACTTTGATGTTGTACTTCTCGACCGCCTCGCGCGCGAAGCCGTTCACCCGCCGGTTGCCGATGAATTTGAAAAGCCCCCCGGTCGCCGTGCGGCCGACGAACAGGTTCTCGGCGATGGTTCGCAGCGGAAAGATCGCCTCGCGGTTGCGCTCGCCGGAGATGAAGCCTATGCCGTTTTCGACGGCCTCGGCCGGGCGGCGGAAGCGGACCTCCTTCCCCCGGTAGCGGATCGCGCCCGCCTCGGGCTGGAATTCGCCGAGCAAGAGCCGGATGAACTCCGACTGCCCCTGCCCGTCGAGCCCGCCGATGCCTAGGATCTCGCCCTTGTAGGCGGTGAGGCTCAAATCCCGCACCTTCGGACTGTATTTCAGGCCGCTCACTTCCAGAAGCGCCTCGCCCTCCGCGGCGGCGGCCTGCGCGCCGCACGCCTTCGCCTTGTCGGGGACTTTGCCGGTCATGTGGTAGACGATGCCGTCGAGGTCGTTGAGCTCGTCCCGCGCGAGCTCCGCGACCGTCTCGCCGTTTCGCATGATCGTCGCGCTGTCGCAGAGCTTCGCGACCTCCTTCATGCGGTGCGTCACGTAGACGATCGCGGTGCCCTCGTCGCGGAGCTTCCGAAGGAGCTCGAAGAGCCCCTCGATCTCGTCGTGGTGCAACGTCGCCGTCACCTCGTCCAGAAGCAGCAGCCGCGGCTTTGCGTAGACGGCCTTCGCGACCTCGAGCATGCTCTGCGTCGAGGGCATCAGCGTCTGCGCGTAGGCGTCGAGGTCGCAGCGGACACGAAAGAGCTTCAACAGCTCCTCGACGTCCCGCCGGTCCTTCTTGACGTCGATCGTTCCGAAGTGCCCGACGGTCTCCTTGTTGAGCTTGATGTTGTCGATCACGGTCATCGTGGGAATCAGGCTCAAATCCTGGAAGGCCGTCGCGATGCCGAGCTGCTTCGAGTCGTACGAGGTGCGTATGCGAACGGGCTTTCCGTCGATGAACACCTCCCCGCCGTCGGGCTTCACGAGCCCCGCGAGCACCTTGACGAGCGTCGACTTCCCGGAGCCGTTCGCGCCGAGCAGCGAGCGTATCTCGCCCGGGCGGACAGAGAGCGACGCCCCCTTCAGGGCCTTGACGGCGTCGAAGTCCTTCGTGATTCCGCGCATTTCGAACATGGGCCCATCCCCTTTTTCAGTTGTTCAGAATACATATGCAAACTCCGCAGCGGACGCGCGGAGGCCGTTTTTGCAGACGGACGCCTCCCCGCCGGGCGTCCGGCGGGGAAGCGGGGGTGTTTCCGCTTACGCGACGAAGAACTGCTCGAGGCACTCGTCGATCGTGAGCCAGAAGGTCGCCTTGTTGTTCGTGTTCAGCGCCATCATGTAGTCGCGGTACTCCTCCTGGTTCTCATAGGAGAACTGGAACGTGGACTTGATGTAGATGCTGTTGTAGTCGGGGTTGCCGTAGATGTCGTCGCGGAGCTCCTTGCCCGCCAAGAGGTTCAGCGCGATGTTGAGGCCGGTCGCGCCGACGCCCGGGGTGTTGCTGATGAACAGGTAGGGCATGACCTCCGCATCCTTGTTCATCGTCAGCATGTTCTGCGCCCAGCCGGTGTGGTCGTCGACCGCAATGACCTTCGGATACTTGGCGCCCGCCTCGTTCAAAGCGTTGAAGATGAAGTACGCCTGGTTCGAGCAGATGATTCCGTCGTACTCGACGCCGGAATTGATGATCTCGGTCATCAGCTGCTGCGCGAGCGCCGCGTCCCAGTTGTGGTTCACGCGCTTGACGACCTCGAGCTCGTACTCGGCGATGATGTCGTTGAACGCCTGTTCGCGCTGCTCGTTCGCCGCGTTTCCGTCGATGGCGTCGAACACGATCACCTTGCCGCCCTTGCCGACCTTCTCTGCGACGTACTTCGCGCCGTCGTACGCCCACTGATACTGGTTCAGGCAGACGTTGATGATCTCGTCGGAATAGTACTCGCAGTCGCAGTTGATCCAGATCACGCCGGCGTCCTTGGCCTTCTCGATGATCGGATCGAGCCCGGTCGGTGCGATGGGGTCGATGACGATGATGTCATAGGCCTCGTTGATGCTCTGCTCGAGCATCTGGGACTCGAGCGACGGGTCCTTGTTCGCCACGAAGGACGAATAGGATACGTCGTAGCCGTACTCCGCCGCGGCCTCCGCGGCAGCCTGGATGTCCAGCTCGTACTGGGTGCGGTAGGCGTTGCCCTCCACGATCGCGTTGTGAGACGCGACGCGGATGGTCTCCGCGCTTGCGATGCCGCATGCCAACAGCGCGATCGCCAGCAGGGTTGCCAGAGCCTTTTTCATGATATGCCTCCTCCTTTTATTGTCCACGAAGCGGTCATGCTTCATTGGAATCCTAGGCCTCCTGAATCAGCTTTCGGAAATACCGCTGCGCGAGCTCGACCTGCCGGTCTATGTAATCGAACCCGAGCACCTTCCCGTCGTAGAACGGCATGTGGCAGAACTCGAAGTTGATATAGCCCTCGTATCCGACCTTCTTGAGCGCCCGGATGAACGCGCGGTAGTTCGGGTAGATCGGGTTGTGCGCCTCGTACGGGAACATCACGACCGTTCCGTCCTCCTCGCGGAGCTCGCCGTTCGCGTGCGTGAGCAGCTGCAGATCGCCGACGTCATGGACGGCTTGCGCGATGTACTCGTCGCTCTGCGTCCTCTCGGTCAGCCCGCAGTTCGGCGCGTCGAGGCAGCACTTGAGGTGCGGGGAGCCGACCCAGCGCACGAAGTCGAGCATGTCCGTGTAGCTTCGGATGACCGGCTCGTGGTTCTGCAGCGCCAGCATCACGCCCGCGTCCGCGGCCCACTTCGCGCACTCCTTCAGGCAATCGACGATCCTAAGCCGAATCTCATAGTCGAGGCTGTCGTAGAAGTGGTCCATGCGGCGCGCGACCTCGTAGCTCGCGATGCCGTTGCGGAACGTGATGCCGCGCCACGCGGCGAACAGCCTGAGAACCGGCGCGCCGAGCTGCTTCGCGACGCGAATCTGCTCCCGGACCATCAGAAGCTCGTTCTCGATGTGCTCCGGGATCGGCGAGGCGAAGTTGTTGTTCGCGGCGACGGCGGCGATTTCGATGCCCTGCCTGTCCGCGTACGCGCGGATCGCCTCGCAGCGCGCCTCGTCGAGGTCGATCGGAGAGCCGTGCGGGCGCTTCAAGTCGATCTCGACGCCGTCGTAGCCGTACAGCTTCGCGCGGTCGATGACCTCCTCGACGGTCAGGGCGGGCTTGTCCCTGTACCAGGTGCCCGAATAAGAAATGGAATAAAGTCCGACCTTCATCTTGCTGACCTCCAAGTTATTATCTTCAGGACGCGGGACGTCACCACGTCTGAGCGATCGGTTCTCCCGCGTCGAGCGCGGCGACGGCGGCGCGGACGGCGGACGCGAATTTTTCGCGGATCGCGAACTCCGCCGCGCCGTTCGCCGACGCGACGAGCGTGCGCCCGCCGGTCGGGTAGAGCGAAAGCACATCGTCGGGCTTCGCTTCGTCGCGGTAGACGTACCGGACGGTCAGGGCCGGCTCGCCCGCCGGGGCCGAGAGGCCCAGGTACTCGCCGTCGGACGCCGCGCTGACCGTGAGGCTGTAGAACTCCCGGAACCGGGCGGGGTCGAGCGCGCGGCCGTTTTTCGAGACGAGAAGCTCCGAAGCCGTGCCGGAGAGCTCGTAGGCGTATGTCTCGCCGTCCGCGTCAATTACAAGCGCCTTCAGATCCGCGATCAGCGGCGAGAAGAACCAGCGCGAGGCGAGCTCTTCGTACCGCACGTCGAGGAACGCGGGCCTCGGAACGCGGTAGACGACGCCGTTGCCCGTTGATATGAGCGCGGTGCCGCTCCCCTCGTCGACCGCGCGGAGCGCCCATTGCTCGATGGGCGTGTCCGGCAGGTCGCCGTTCTTCATGCCGAAGGAGACGATCATGTCCGGGCGGTCGAACCCGTACGCCGCCATGCCCGCCTCGTCGAGCCCGTAGGCGACGATCTCGCTCGCCTCGATGCCGAACAGCGATTCGAACACCGGAATCGCGTTCGTGCGGTCGAGCTCGTGGAGCACGGGCCCCTCGACCAGGTGCGTGACCGCGCCGAAGGACAGCATTGCGCGCTTCATTTCGTCGCTTGGGTTCGCGCACGAGCGGATTGCTATTCCCCCGTCCGGACGCGTGAACTCGATGTCCAGCACCGCCCCGAGCGCGTTCGCCGCGCGGCAGTAGGGCGTCACGAGGCGGTTGATCCAGTCCTCGCGTTTGGAAAGCAGGCGCTCGGCCTGTCCGGAGAACATGAGGTAGACGGCGCTCTCCCCGTCGAGGCGGAAGTAGTGGTTTCCGCTCACGCGCTCGCGGTCGCCGATTAGGAGCTTCAGCGTTTCGCCATTTTCATAGGTCGCCGCAACCGTCGCCTCGGCGGACTCGAGACCGTAGATCGATAAATCCTTCGCGGACGCGTCGACCGATTTCGCCGGCTTCAATCCGTCGAACTGCTCGAGCAGTTCCCGGACCTTCTCCGCGTCGAGTATGTCCGGCGGGACGCCGGTCACGGCGCCGTTCGAG
>MWAC01000291.1 GCA_002068815.1 Firmicutes bacterium ADurb.Bin467
CACAAACGCCGGGCGCGAGCACCTCGACGCCTGCAACGAATACGTGCGCGAGTGCTCCGAAAGGGCCGGCGTGCCCGCGCTCTATTTCTCGCGCCCGGAGCAGTCGGCGGAGGAATTGGAGCAGCGCATCCGCGGGGGCGGCTTCCTCGGCATAAAGTCGTACCTCGACCTCTCGCCCGCGTACCTCCCCGAGGCCGAAATCCGCATATTCGACTTCTTCCCGCACCATCAGCTCAAGGTGATCGACAGGATCGGCGGCATCGTGATGCTGCACATACCGCGCCACGGCCGGCTCAAGGACCCGGTCAACCTCGCGCAGATGCTCGAGATCAAGCAGAAATACCCGAAAATTCGGCTCATCATCGCGCACATCGGCCGCGCGTACACCGAAAACGACGTCGGTAACGCGTTCGAGGCGCTTTCTCCTTGCGCGGACCTGATGTTCGACTTCTGCGCGAACACCTGCGAGTTCGCGATGACGAAGCTGCTCGAGGCCGTCGGCCCGTCCCGCGTGCTGTTCGGAAGCGACATGCCGATCCTCCGCATGCGCATGCGGCGCATCGAGGAGAACAACACCTACATAAACCTGATCCCGCCGGGCATGTACGGCGACCCGAGGCAGGACCCGCACCTGCGCGAGGTCTCGCCCGAGGAGGCCGAACGACTCACGTTCTTCATGTACGAGGAAATCCTCGCGTTCAAGCGCGCGGCGAAGGCGGTCGGGCTCGGAAAACAGGACATCGAGCGCGCGTTCTTCCTGAACGCGAAAAAGCTCATCGACGGCGCGCGTGCCGACATCTACGGCTGACGGAGGCGACTATGAAGAAGATCAAGATCGGCTACCTGCCCCTGTACATCAAACTCTACGACGACAGCAACACCCGAAACCGCGAGCCGATGGAAAGGCACATGCGCACGCTCGTGTCGATGCTCGAGAGCGAGGGCCTCGAGGTCGTGCTCGCCGACGTCTGCCGGATCAAGCCCGAGTTCGACGCGGCCGCGAAGCTGTTTAACGATTCGGGCGTCGACGCGGTCGTGACGCAGCACCTCGCGTACTCGCCCTCGGAAGAGTCCATCGGGGCGCTGCTCTCGCTCGACGCGCCGATCATCGTGCTCGACACGACGCCGGACTACGAGCTCTTGTCGGTGGCCGGCTACCGGAGCGGCATCATGAAAAACCACGGCATACACGGCGTGCAGGACATGTGCAATCTGCTTCGGCAGCACGGGCGGCGCTACGACATCTGCGCCGGGCACGCGCTGCACGGCGAGGTCATCTCGGAAGTCGCCGGACTCTGCCGCGCCGCGGCCGTCCGGAAGGCGTACAAAGATGCGCGCGTCGGCTCGGTCGGCGGCTCGTTCGAGGGCATGGGCGATTTCTTCATCGAGGCCGAGAATTTCAGGCGCAAGATCGGCGCCGAGGTGTTCCCCATGGACGCGGACGCCGTCCGGCGCTATGTCGAGGGTGTGACCGAGGCCGAGATCGACGCCGAGATCGCGTGGGACCGCGCGCGCTTCCGGTTCGAGATCGAGGACTTCGAAAACTACCGCCTCGCGCTCCGCTCCGGCCTCGCGATCCGCAGGTGGTCGGAGGATTTGAACCTCACCGCGTGCACGGTCAACTTCCTGACGCTCGACCAATGCGGCATGCCGAAGATGCCCTTCCACGAGTGCTCGAAGATGCTGATGCGCGGCCTCGGCTACGCCGGCGAGGGCGACGTCCTGACGGCCGGGCTCGTCGGCGCGCTGCGCTCGGTCTACCCGAACACGACGTTTACCGAGATGTTCTGCCCGGACTGGAAGGAAGACGTGATCCTGCTCAACCACATGGGCGAATTGAACCTGAACCTCGCGAAGTGGAAGCCGGTGCTCGCGGACGTGCCGTTCAACTACAATTCCTGCGGCAACACCGCCGCGGCGTACGGCTGCATGCGCGCGGGCAAGTCCGTGTTCATCAACCTCGCGCCGATGGGCGAGGGGTTCACGCTCACGCTGTCCCCGGTCGAGATGCTCGACGCCGGATTGGAGTTCGGCGCGTACCGGCGCTCGATCCAGGGCTGGATGAAGCCGAGGAAGCCCATCGCGCAGTTCCTGAAGGAGTTCTCGCTCGCCGGCGGCACGCACCACTCCGCTCTGGTCTACGACGTCGACGTCCGCGAGATCGAGGCGTTCGGGAAGATGATGGGCTTCGAGACGATCGTCATCTAAAGCCGCGCGCGCACGCGTATGCGCCCCGGCCCGGCTTGCTCCGCGCGGATCGAGCCGCGGTGCGCCTCGAGGATCGAGCGCGCGATCGCGAGCCCGAGCCCGAAGCTGCCGGAGCCGGTCCTCGCCGGGTCCGCGCGGTAAAACCGGTCGAACAATCTGTCCAGCTTCAGCGTTGCAACGGCGCTGAAGCTGTTTTCCACGCAGAGAACCGGCGATTTTCCGCAAGTGAGTTCGACGAGTATCTCGCCCCCGGCGTCCGCGTACTTGACCGCGTTGTCGACGAGTATCGACGCGAGCTGCCGCATCGCCGCCTCGTCGCCGACGTATTCGCAGTCCGGCGCGACGTTCAAAATCAGCCGCTTCCCCTCGCGCTCCGCCGCCGACGAGAACGCCGCGGCGGTGTCGTACACCGCGTCGCTGATCGAGAACTTCGC
>MWAC01000292.1 GCA_002068815.1 Firmicutes bacterium ADurb.Bin467
ATACAGGTCTACGAGGAGACGTCGGGGCTCGGCCCGGGCGAGCCGGTCTATTCGACGGGCGCGCCGCTGTCGGTCGAATTGGGGCCGGGGCTGATCGAGTCGATCTTCGACGGCATACAGCGCCCGCTGACCGCGATCCGCGCAAAGACCGGCGACCGCATCATGCGCGGCGTCGAGGCGAGCGCCTTGGACCGCGAGAGGAAGTGGATGTTCGAGCCGACGGCGAAGGTCGGGGACCCGGTCTCCGGCGGGAGCCTTCTCGGGACCGTGCAGGAGACGGCGGTCGTCGTCCACAAGATCATGGTGCCGCCGAACATCCGGGGAACCGTGAAGGAGATCCGGTCGGGCGGCTTCACGATCGACGAGGTCGTGGCGATTCTCGATACACCCAATGGCGACGTCCCGCTCACGATGGTGCAGAAGTGGCCGGTCCGCAGGGGGCGGCCGTACCTCGAAAAGCTGCCGCCGAGCGAGCCGATGGTCACCGGCCAGCGCGTGATCGACACGTTTTTCCCGATCGCCCGCGGCGGCGTCGCGGCGGTGCCCGGCCCGTTCGGGAGCGGCAAGACCGTCGTCCAGCACCAACTCGCGAAGTGGGCGGACGCGGACATCATCGTCTACGTCGGCTGCGGCGAGCGCGGCAACGAGATGACGGACGTCCTGATGGAGTTCCCGGAGCTCCACGATCCGCGAACCGGCGAGACGCTGATGAAGCGCACGGTGCTGATCGCGAACACGTCCGACATGCCGGTCGCGGCGCGCGAGGCGTCGATCTACACCGGCATCACGATCGCCGAGTACTTCCGCGACATGGGCTACAAGGTCGCGATCATGGCGGACTCGACGTCGCGCTGGGCCGAGGCGCTGCGCGAGATGTCCGGCCGCCTCGAGGAGATGCCGGGCGAGGAGGGATACCCCGCCTACCTGTCCAGCCGCATCGCAGAGTTCTACGAGCGCGCGGGCTGGGTCAAATGCCTGGGCCCCGACGGGAGATCCGGCGCGATCTCCGCGATCGGCGCGGTGTCCCCGCCGGGCGGCGACATCTCGGAGCCGGTGTCGCAGGCGACGCTTCGCATCGTCAAGGTGTTCTGGGGGCTGTCGGCGCAGCTCGCGTACCAGCGCCACTTCCCGGCGATCGACTGGCTGACGAGCTATTCGCTGTACGTCGACCGGCTCGAAAAGTGGTTCGCGGACGAGGTCTCGCCCGAGTGGAACGAGATGCGGCGCGAGGCATTGCGGCTTTTGCAGCAGGAGGCGGAGCTCAACGAGATCGTGCGCCTCGTCGGCGTAGACGCGCTCTCGTGGAAGGACCGTCTGACGCTCGAGGTCACGCGCTCGATCCGCGAGGACTACCTGCACCAGAACGCGTTCGACGAAGTGGACACATATACGTCCTTGAAAAAGCAGATGCGCATGCTCGGCCTGATCCTCTCCTACCACAACCTCGGGCAGGAGGCGCTTGCAAAGGGCGCGCCGCTCTCGAAGGTGGCGAATTTGCCGGTGCGCGAGCGGATCGGCCGCGCGAAGTACATCCGCGAGGACGCGCTTTCGGAGTTCGACGCGATCGAGGCGGAGCTGGGCGACCAGATGGGCTCGCTGACGGAAGGAGGCCGGTGACATGCTGAAGGAATATTCGACGATTCGCGAGGTCGTGGGGCCTCTGATGGTGGTCGAAGGGGTTGCCGGCGTCAAGTACGACGAGCTGGTCGAGATCGAGCAGGCGGGCGGCGAGGTCCGCTTCGGGCGAGTGCTCGAGGTCAGCGGCGACCGCGCGATGCTGCAGCTGTTCGAGAGCTCGCAGGGGCTGAAAATCGAGACGGCGAAGGCGCGCTTCCTCGGGCGCTCGATCGAGCTTTCGGTGTCGATGGACATGCTCGGCCGCGTGTTCGACGGGCTTGGACGCCCGCGCGACGGCGGGCCCGAGATCATCCCGGAGATGCGGCTCCCGATCAGCGGCGCGCCGATCAACCCGTCGAGCCGCGACTACCCGGACGAGTTCATCCAGACCGGCATCTCGGCGATCGACGGCCTGAACACGCTGGTGCGCGGCCAGAAGCTGCCGGTGTTCTCCGGCTCCGGCCTCCCGCACGCGAACCTCGCCGCGCAGATCGCCAGGCAGGCGAAGGTGCTCGGCGACAAGACGGACAACTTCGCCGTCGTGTTCGGCGCGATCGGCATCACGTTTGAAGAGGCGGACTTCTTCATCAGCGACTTCCGCAGGACCGGCGCGATCGACCGCGCGGTGTTGTTCATGAACCTCGCGAACGACCCGGCGATCGAGCGCATCGCGACGCCCAGAATGGCGCTGACCGCGGCCGAGTACCTCGCGTTTGAGAAGGACATGCACGTGCTGGTCATCCTGACGGACATCACGAACTACGCGGAGGCGCTGCGCGAGGTGTCCGCCGCGCGCAAGGAGGTCCCCGGGCGGCGCGGCTACCCGGGATACCTGTACACCGACCTCGCGTCCTTGTACGAGCGCGCGGGGCGCATACGCGGGAAGGCGGGCTCGGTCACGCAGATTCCGATCCTGACGATGCCCGAGGACGACAAGACGCACCCGATCCCGGACCTGACCGGCTATATCACCGAGGGGCAGATCATCCTCTCGCGCGAGCTGCACCGGAAGGGCATCGAGCCGCCGATCGACGTGCTGCCCTCGCTCTCGCGCCTGAAGGACAAGGGAATCGGCGTCGGCAAGACGCGCGAGGACCACGCGCCGACGATGAACCAGCTTTTCTCCGCGTACTCGCGCGGCAAGGACGCGAAGGAGCTCGCCGTGATCCTCGGCGAGGCGGCGCTCTCCGACATGGACAAACTGTACGCGAAGTTCGCGGACGCGTTTGAGAAGGAGTACGTGTCGCAGGGGTACGGGGCGAACCGCCCGATCGCGTCGACGCTCGACCTCGGCTGGAAGCTGCTCAACATGCTTCCGCGCTCCGAGCACAAGCGCATACGCGACGACATGCTCGACAAGTACCTGCCGACGGAGGCGAGCTAGATGGCGCTTTTGAACGTCAACCCGACCAGGATGGAGCTGACGCGGTTGAAGCGCCGGCTCAAGACCGCGGTGCGCGGGCACAAGCTCTTAAAGGACAAGCGCGACGAGATGATGCGCAGGATCGTGCTCCTGATCCGCGAGAACGCGAAGCTCCGCGAGCGCGTCGAGGGGGAGCTCTCCCGCGCGCTCGGCGAGTTCGCGCTGTGCCGCGGGCTGATGGAGCCGGAGGCGCTCGAGGAGGCGGTCATGTACCCCGCGCGCACGGTCAAGCTCGAGGTCGGGAGCCGGAACATCATGTCGGTCGACGTTCCGACGCTCTCGGTCGAGGCCGGCGAGGCGCGGCTCTCCTACGGCCTCTCCGACACGACCGCGCAGCTCGACGGCTCGATCGCGAGGCTCTCGGAGCTCTTGCCGGAGCTTCTGAAGCTGGCCGAGATCGAAAAGACCTGCAACATGCTCGCCGACGAGATCGAGAAGACGCGCAGGCGCGTAAACGCGCTGGAGTACGTGATGATCCCCGACCTCGAGGAGACGATCCGCTTCATCGCGATGAAGCTCGACGAGAACGAGCGCGGCGCGCTGACGAGGCTCATGAAGGTCAAGGAGATGATCTTCGAGCGCGACCAGGTCGTGTAGAGAACATACGCAACGCACCGAAGCCTGAAGACGCAGTTCTTCAGGCTCTCGTTTAGGGGAAGAGGATGGAGCTCCGCCGCGGGGAGACCGCCGGGCGCGCGATCGAACGGCGCAAATTATGCGAGGAATGGGAGAGAAGGCATGGCTGACATTTCGTGGGGACTGCGCGCGAGGACGCTGCTCGCCCGCGCGGGCTTTCGGCCGCAGCACTCGCTCGGGCAGAACTTTCTGCTCGACGACGATGTGCTCGAGCATCTGATCGACCTGTCGGGCGTCGGGCCGGACGACCATGTGCTCGAGATCGGGCCGGGGCCGGGCGTGATGACGCGGCTGCTCGCCGGGCGCGTGAGGCGCGTGACCGCCGTCGAAATCGACCGCGCGCTCGAGCCGGTGCTTTCGGAGATGCTCTCGGGCGTCGAGAACGCCGAGGTCGTCTACCGGGACGCGATGAAGGCCGACCTGTCGGAATTCGTCGGCGGCCCGTTCCGCGTCGTCGCGAACCTGCCTTACTACATCACCGCGGACGCGGTCCTGAAGGTATTGCTCTCGGGTCTCCCGGTTCTGAGTCTGTCGGTGATGGTGCAGAGGGAGGCCGCCGAGCGGATGCTCTCGCAGCCCGGCGACAAGAACTGGTGCCTGCTCGCGGCGACGGTTTCGTATTTCGCGGACGCGGCCGTGCTCGCGGAGATCCCGCCGGAGGCGTTCGAGCCGCGGCCGCACGTCGCGAGCGCGTTTCTTCACCTCGACGTCTACCGAGAGAAACCGGTGAAGCCCCGCGACGAGGCGCTGTTTTTGAAGGTGCTCGCCGCGGCGTTCGCGATGCGCAGAAAGACGCTCGTCAACAACCTGAAGGCCGCGTTCGACCTCGACTCGGAGCGCGCGAAGCGGATCGTCCGCTCGGTCTCTGAGGATGAGCGCGTGCGCGGCGAGGCGCTTACCTTGCAGAAACTCGCGGAAATTTCGGACCGGATCGGGGCGCTTTAGGAGCGCCCCGGTCTGTTCTGCGCATCGGACAAAAAAACACTGTAATTTTTTTCACTCCGGATATGGCTTTTGTTGGGAATTTGCGCTATAATGTTATGTGTAAGTTACAGTGCTTCTATTCCGGGAATCTTTACCATATAAAAGGCAGGGATGAACGACATGAGAAAGAAGAGCTGCATCGCGATGCTGCTGGCGGGAGGGCAGGGGAGCCGGCTGGGGCTCCTGACGAAGGTGGTCGCAAAGCCCGCGGTCCCGTTCGGCGGCAAGTACCGGATCATCGATTTCCCACTGTCCAATTGCGCGAATTCGGGGATCGACGTCGTGGGCGTGCTGACGCAGTACCAGCCGCTGGAGCTGAACCGGTATATCGGCTCCGGGGCGCCTTGGGACCTTGACCTTACGAACGGCGGCGTATTTGTGCTCCCGCCGTATATGAAGGCCAAGAGCGGGGAATGGTATCGCGGAACCGCCAACGCCATCCACCAGAACGTCAGCTTCATCGAACAGTACGACCCGGACTACGTGCTCGTGCTCTCGGGAGACCACATCTACAAGATGGACTACAACAAGATGCTCGCTTCCCACATCGAGACCGGCGCGGACATCACCATCGCCGTGCGCCCGGTTCCGTGGGAGGTCGCGTCGTCGTTCGGCATCATGAACGTCGATCCGGAGAACACCATCGTCGAATTCGAGGAGAAGCCGAAGCTCCCCAAGAGCAACCTGGCGTCGATGGGCGTCTACATATTCACGTGGCCGGTGCTCAAGAGCTACCTGGACAAGGATGCCTGCGACCCCGCCTCGAAGAACGACTTCGGCAAGAACGTGATCCCGGCGATGCTTCACGACAGGTTGAAGCTCAAGGCGTACGCGTTCGACGGCTACTGGAAGGACGTCGGGACGATCGAGAGCCTCTGGGAGGCGAACATGGACCTTTTGAAGATCCCGCCGGAGTTCAACCTGAGCGACGCGCGCTGGCCGATCTACGCCCGGAGCCCGGTGCTCCCGCCGCACTTCATCGGCCAGCGCGCCTCGATCGAGCACAGCATGATCGCCGAGGGCTGCGAGGTCAACGGCACCGTCCGCAAGAGCGTGCTCTTCTACGGCGTCGAGGTCGAAAAGGACGCGCTCGTCGAGGACAGCGTCATCATGCCCTATGCGCGCATCGAGGCCGGGGCGGTCGTCCGGCGCGCGATCGTCGCGGAAAACTGCGTCGTCTCGGCCGGCTGCGTCGTCGGGGAGGCGAACGGGGACATCGCGCTGGTCGGCCAGGATACCGCGCTTCCGGAGGGCTGCCGCGTGCTCGCGGGCGAGCAGGTCGACCGGCTGGATGTCGCAAGAAGGAGGCACGACGCGAAATGAAGGACATCATGGGCATCATCTTCACGACCAAGGACGACCTGTCGCTTCGCGAATTGACGAGCGCCCGCGCGGTCGCGGCGCTTCCGGTCGCCGGGCGCTACCGCATCGTCGACTTCGTTCTCTCGAACCTCGTGAACTCCGGCGCGCGCAACGTCGGCGTCATCATGCAGCGCAACTACCACTCGCTGATGGACCACCTGGGCTCCGGCAAGGAGTGGGACCTGCACACGCGCAACAACGGCCTGTTCATTTTGCCCCCGTTCTTGACGCAGGAGAACGGCGGCGAGTACGCGGGCGTGCTCGACGGGCTGCGCGCGAACTTCGACTACCTCCGGCGCTCCCGGCAGGAGCTCGCGATCGTCACCGGCAGCAACATGGTGTTCAACATGTCGTTCGAGCCGATGATCCGCCAGCACGAGAAGACCGGCGCGGACATCACGATGCTCTACACGAAGGTGCGCGCGTCGAACATGGAGCTCGGTTCCGCGCAGAAGCACGCGCACGCGTTTTTGAACGTCGCGGAGGACGGGCGCGTCGTCGACATGGAGGTCAACCCGAACGCCGCGAGCTACAACAACATCTCGATGAACGTGCTGCTCGTCAAGCGGACGCTGCTCATCCACCTGGTCGACGGCGCGACCGCGCACGGCGCGCACGACCTCGACCGCGACCTTCTGCAGCCGTCGATCAAGTGCTGCTCGCTCAAGGTCTACGGCTACGAGTTCGACGGCTACTGCCGTCCCGTCGAGACGATCCGCGGCTACTTCCGCTGCAACATGGACCTCCTGGACCTGGGCGTCCGGCGCGAGCTGTTCAAGACGATGCCGGTCTACACGAAGATTCGCGACGAGGTGCCGGCGATCTACCGCAGCGGAAATTCCGTCAAGAACTCGCTCGTCGCCGACGGCTGCGTGATCGAGGGCAGCGTCGAAAACTGCGTGCTGTTCCGCGGCGTGCGCATCGGGCGCGGCTCGTCGGTCAAGAATTCGATCATCATGCAGGACAGCAACATCGAGGAGTTTGTCGAGTTGGAGAACGTGATCCTGGACAAGGCCGTCACCATCCGCAGCCACGGAAGGCTGATCGGCCAGATGCAGTATCCGATCGTCATCGGCAAGAACGTGACGCTGTGACGGGGGTTAGGGAAAGGAGGATTTTATGAAAATCCTGTTTGCCGCAAGCGAATGCGCGCCGTTTGTCAAGACCGGCGGGCTCGCCGACGTCGTGGGCGCGCTTCCCAGGCGGATCCTTGACGAGGGGGCGGACGTGCGCGTGATCCTTCCGATGTACTCCGCCATCGACATGCGCTGGCGCGAGAAGATGGAGCATGTGCTGTTTTTCTACGTCAACCTCGGCTGGCGACGGCAGTATGTCGGCATCGAGCGGCTCGTCGTCGACGGCATCCCCTATTACTTCGTCGACAACGAGCAGTACTTCGGCCGCAACTACATCTACGGCTTCGGCGCGGACGAGGGCGAGCGGTTCGCGTTCTTCTGCCGCGCGGTGCTCGAGTGCCTGCCGCTGATCGACTTCGTGCCGGACGTCATCCACTGCCACGACTGGCAGACGGGGCTGATCCCGGCGCTGATGAACATCCAGTACAAAAAGCTCGAGAAGTACAGGAACATCCGGACGGTGTTCACGATCCACAACCTGCAGTACCAGGGGCTGTTCCAGATCGAGGACATCGAGGAGATGCTGTCCTTGGGGACGCTCGCCTACACGAAGGACAGCCTCGAGTTCTACGGCATGTGCTCCCTGATCAAGGGCGGCATCGTGTTCTCCGACCGCGTGACGACCGTGAGCCCGACCTACGCCGAGGAGATTCAGACCGCCTACTACGGCGAGCGGCTCGACGGGCTCTTGCGCGCGCGCGCCGGCGAGCTCTCGGGGATATTGAACGGCATAGACGTCGACGAGTACAACCCCGAGACCGACCCGTCGATCTTCGCCAACTACACGCCCGACAGCTTCGAAAAAAAGGCCGCGAACAAGCAGCAGTTGAAGCGGCAGCTCGGGCTGCGCGAGGACGCCGACGCGCCGCTGATCGCGATGGTCACGCGCATGAGCGGGCAGAAGGGGCTCGACCTCGTCGAGCGCGTGCTCGGGGAGATCATGTCTACCGGCGCGCAGATGGCCGTGCTCGGCATGGGCGAGAGCCGCTACGAGGATTTGTTCAACTGGGCGCAGTGGAAGTACGACGGCCAGCTCTCCGCGACCTTCCAGATGAACCACGAGCTCGCGCACCGCATCTACGCCGGCGCGGACATGTTTTTGATGCCCTCGATGTTCGAGCCGTGCGGGCTCTCGCAGATGATCTCGCTGCGCTACGGCACGCTGCCGATCGCGCGCGAGACGGGCGGGCTGCGCGACACCGTGTTCTCCTACAACGAGTTCACCGGCGAGGGCAACGGATTCACGTTCCTGAACTACAACGCGCACGACATGCTGCACGTGATCGAGCGCGCGATCGCCGTCTATCGCGACCAGCCGGACGTGTGGAAGATGCTCGCAAAGCGCGCGATGATGGGCAACTACGGCTGGGACCAGTCCGCGAAGCGGTATGTGGAGCTCTATAGGGAGCTCGCGCAGCCGGAGGAGGCGGAGAAGCCCATCCGAAAGCCCCGGGCGAAGAAGGCAGTCCCGGAGCGGCAACCTGCGCCGGAGCCCGTGCCGGAACCGAAGCCCGCGAGAAAGCCCCGGGCGAAGAAGGCAGTCCCGGAGCAGCAGCCCGCGCCGGAGCCCGCGCCGGTCGAAAAGCCCAAGAGAAAGCCCCGGGCGAAGAAGGCCGCGCCGGAGCAGAAGCCCGAGGTCTAGCCCCCAAAAACGATCCGCCCCCCAGAAATCGCTTCTGAGGGGCGGGTTTTTTGTCAGTTGCCGGGCACGATCGGAATCTCGACCGTCTCGTAGCACTCCTCGGTCCCGGAGTTGTAGGCGCGCAGCGTCAGCGAGGTAGGGAGTTCCTTCATCGCGGCCAGGGAATCTCCCTCGGTATAGCCGCCTTCGGATTCGGTGACCGAGCCCCCGGCCGCCGCGCCGCCGGCCATCGGTTCGCCGCTTTCGTCGAGGAACTCGAACCACAGACCGCCGTCGAGCGCGTCGAATGCCGCTTTATCGACCACGGTGTAGTGAAGCCGGTAGTACAGCCCCATCGCCGTGGCGTTCAGTTCAACCGAATCCACGCGCACGCCGCAGCTCGGGAAGTCCGCCGTGCCCGCGCTCTTGCCCGCGGCCAGCATCTCGGCCTTTTCCAGTGCGAAGGTCAGCTTCGCCCTGCGCACGTCCGCCTTGAAGTCCGTGGAATCGGC
>MWAC01000293.1 GCA_002068815.1 Firmicutes bacterium ADurb.Bin467
GGGCGCGCGGCTCCGCGCCGGTCCTCGCCTGCCGCACGAGCCAGTTCCACACATCCGCGCCGATCTTGCCCTCGAGCCCGTCGCGCGCGGCGCGGTTTGCGAACAGCCGCTCGCCGGTGTTGCTGTCCACGACCGCGATCCAGTTCACCATGCCCTCGGTCAGCGCCTGGAACACGCGGTTGGACTGCTCGAGCGCGGCGGACTGCGCGCGAATCCGCTCGATCTGGCTCTCCAGCGCCGCCTGGCGGTCGCTCAACTGCCCAGTCATCGTGTTGAACGCCTCGGCGAACTCGCCCATGAACTCGAGCCTCTGGCGGTAATCGCCCTTGGCGACCTGCTGGCTCTGCCACGTCATATGCCTGAGCGACGCCTGCAGCGCCTTCAAGGGCGCGGCGAGCTCGTTCTGCCTGCCGGGCGGCGCGGCGCTCAGGTCGCCGCGGGACAGCGCCTTCGCGAACGCGCGCACCTCGAGCACGCCCTCGACAAAGCAGATCAGGCCCTCGCCGAGCTCCCGGAAGTCCTCCGGAAGCGCGTCGGCGTCCAACCGCGCCCGGTCGGGCTGGTTCCATGCGTCCTTGAGGTAGTCAAACAGCAACTGCGCCGCTTCGTTCATTGCGATTCCCCTCCGGAGCTATGCGTCGGACAGCCGGCCCGAGAACCGGCACACGCGGTCGCCGGACGCCCAGCAGTCCACCTCGCGCACGTCGTATGGCCGGCCGGCGAACGCCTCGAGCACGCCCGCGATGAAGCCCTCGTCGTAGGTGCACACGTTTTCGTCCGTGATCGGAAGCCCGCTGCAGTCGAGGTCCTGCTCGACGGTGAGCATGATCTCGCCGGTGCCCTGGTCGAACCGCTCCATCCGCAGGATGCCGATTTTGAGCTCCGCGAGCGCGCGCTGCAGCTGTGCGACGAAGCCGTCGAAGTCCAATTGCAGGTTCAGCGCGTTCCGGGCGAACTCCGTGCCCGCGAGATGGCCGGACTTGCGGAACAGCCGGTCCGCCTCGGCCTCGCCGAACTCGCGCGAGAGCACGTCGAGCATCGTGAACTGCATCAGCCGGTAGACGAGCACCGGCATGTCCTCGCCGAGGTCGCCGCGACCCTCGCGGATGTCGCCGAGCCCGTCCCAGCGGAAGTGGCTGTGCCTGCGCGGATTCTCAAGGATGTTCGGCATGCGGCGCCCCTTTCGTGCGGTTACGCGGTATTATTTGCCAACTAGCATACCATGTAAATGCGGAAAAATCAACCGCGGTTGTGTACAATCAGCGGGGTTTCGGCAAAAAACCCGGCGCTTCGGCGGATTTCCCGACGAAGAACCGGGGAGGCGGAGGGGTCGGTAAACGACCGGCGCGTCGGGGCCGGCCTTCTTCGCGGCGGGGGCGACGGCGCTTTTGTCGATGTGTTCCCAATCGACCGTCAAATCCGTCGGGGGCGGCACCTCGGCCATGTGCCGTCGGCCGCCCAAGTTGACCCGAAGCCTCTGAACATGAAGCGTGCAGAGGCAGAAGACGCTGAAGCGGGAGGGCTTTGCGCCCGACGGCTTTTTCGCGCCGGGGGGAGGTGGAACATCTTGTACGGCTCGGCGGCTCCCGGCATGCGAAACCCTCCCCCGCGGCCGATGTGTCAGGCGCCTTTTTCCAGTCCAAACAGCTCTCCGAGCTCGACCTTCTGCCAATCGGAGTATTCGAAGCCGCGAATCCAGAGGCAGAGCTCCTCCGGCATGGCGACGACCTGCATGACGGTGCCGGGATGCACGGCGCCGCCGTCCTGATACCGTACGTCCAGAAGCCGCATCATGCCGTCCGGATCGAGCTTCCCGAAGAACGGCTCGGAGTGGGCGAGGTTCACGAGGTTGTCGTAGCGGGCGTCCTTCTTGGGGTCGCGGGGCGCGGCGACCTTGCCGGTCCACTCGTCCGGATAGGGCGGCACGAAGCTGTTGTAGGCGACGAGCAACCCCCGAGGGTCGCCCTCGCGCACGCGGCAGCCGAACGTCGGCCGCTCGACGGAGACGCAGCGCGCGCTGTCGGCCAGCTGTATGATGTAGCTCATGTCCGCCGGGATTTCGGCGAGGAACGCGGCCGCCTCGTCGATGGTGTCGCAGCGGTTCAGCGCCGAGACGAGCACGGACACGGCGTTTTCGCGCTCCTCGTAGCACATCGGATCGGAGTACCCGCCGTTGTTGAGCTCGAGGAACAGCCCCTTTTCGTTGATGCCGGTCTCGAGGTAGACGTTGCCGAGCGGGTGCACGTTCGCGAACGCGTTTCCCTCGTCCGGGTTGAATACGACGACGGACAGGTACTGCATGTACTTGAGCATGCCCGCGCGGTCGATGTCCCAGTTCCTGCCGAACGTCAGCCTGCCGTCGGGCGTGAACTCGCCCCACGCGGCGATGCCGCTGCAGGCGCTCGGGGGCAGCGGGCCGAGGAGCACGTCGGCGAGGTTGACCATGCCGCAGTTGAGCAGCAGCACCTCGTCGAGGCTGAGCCCCGAGGTCTCGGCCATGCCCGCGAGCAGCGCGTTCAGGTCGCCGCTCATCGCGGCGGCGAGCCCCTTGGCGGCGTCGAGCTGCTGGGGGAGGTCGATGCCGCGGGCCTCGACGTCGGAGGTGATCTCGCGATAAAACTGCTGCAGCGCGTCCTTCGCGAGCGCGCCGTATTGCCGGCCCATCTCGCGCCACGAGCCCGAGAGGTTCAACACCCGGTAGATGTCGTCCGCGGTCCGGTAGGCGGTGCCGCCCTCGAACGAGGCGCCCTCCCGGAGCGCGCCGCCCTCGGCGCATGCGGGGAGGGACAGCCAGAGGCAGAGGAAGAGCGCGAGGGATGCGAGGAGAAAATGTCTTTCGGGGCGCATGGGCATGCTCCTTTCGGAATGCTCCGGTATTTTTCCCCAGTATATCCCCATGCCGGGGATGTGTCAACGGGTCGTTTCCCCAAAAATGCAAGACCAAGGGGAGGTTTTCCCCTTGGCCCTGAGGCTGCGGAAATTACTTCTTTCTGCGGATGCCGCCGAAGATCAGAAGCAGCAGGCACGCGCCGCCGACGGCGATGGCGAGGCTCCCGATGTTGAAGCCCGTGATGCCGTCCAAATTGAGCAGCCACGACGAAAGCCATCCGCCGAGCGCCGCGCCGATGATGCCGACCACGATGTTCGCAAACGCGCCCATGCTCCTGTCGCGGCCCATGATCTTGCTCGCGATCCAGCCCGCCAGCGCGCCGAAGACGATCCACAGTATGATTCCCATGATCTCACTCCTTCCCTTTTATCGCCCGCCCCGCTTCGCGTCGCGGGTACGGGGCGGCTGTCCTTCGGAAAGCGCGCCCCTGGTCGC
>MWAC01000294.1 GCA_002068815.1 Firmicutes bacterium ADurb.Bin467
GACTTCGCGAGCGCGACGAGCTCGCGCGCGCCGATGCCGCAGTCGACGCTCACGAGCAGCGCGGCCTCCTTCGCAAGCGAGCGCACCGCCGCCTCGTTGAGCCCGTAGCCCTCGTCGTGCCGCGACGGGAGGTACGTGCGCACGTCCGCGCCGAGCGACTTCAGGTGTAGGTAGAGTATGGCGGACGCGCCGACGCCGTCCACGTCGTAGTCGCCGTACACGCAGATTTTTTCCCGCGCCGCGATCGCCCGGCGGATGCGCGAAACCGCCTCCGCCATCGACGAGAGCAGCATGGGGTCGAAGAGCGCCGCCTCGCCGGGGTTCAGAAACGAGCGCGCCTCCTCCTCGGACGCGATCCCGCGCTGTATCAGCAGCGCGTGCAGAAGCCCCGGCATGCCCTCCGGCCTCGAAAAATGCGTCCTGTCCGCCGCCCTCTGTCGATAGACGAGCATGCGCCCCTCCTGCTCCGCCCGCCTTTTGCGTTGCAAAACGCGGGTTCCGGGCTGCGGACCGGGTCCTCGCCCTTCAGCCCCGCTTCGCGGGTCCTCTGCGGTAAAAGCAATTCGGAACCGTCGCCGATTCCGAATTGCATGGGATGAAAATTACTTCCCCTTCGCCGGTCGCTTCGCGGTCTTGGTTGTATTCGCCCGGGGGGCGAGCTTCGCCCAGATCGGTCCGGTCAGCATGACCGACGAATACGCCGCCGCGAGCGTGCCGACCGCCAGCGGGAACGCGAACGCGCGCACCGCGCCGGTTCCGAGGATCAGAAGCAGCACCGGGGCGGCGAGCGACAGCGCCGCGATCAGCAGCGTGCGCCCGAGCGTCGTCCCGACCGCGATCTCGGCGATCTCGGCGCGCGGCAGCTTCGTGAGGCCGGGCTTGCGCGCGCTCTCGCGGACGCGCTCGAACAGCAGCGCCGAGCCGCCGAGCGACCCCAGCGCGACCGCGAGCAGCGCGGCGGCGAACGGCACGTCGACCCTGAACGCCCAGCGGAACAGAACCGTCAGCGCGGCGGCGATCAGGCCGTCGTGGACGAGCGCAATCAGCGACGCGGCGCCGGCGGCGAGGCCGAACCGGAACGCCAGGTACACAAGCGCGCACAGCGCCGCGATCCCGAGCGCCTTCAGCGCGTTCCCGATCAAGGCGCCCCCGGCGGAGGCGTAGACGCGGTCGGTCGAGGCGAACTTGAAGTCCGGATATTTTGCGGGCATCCCGGCCTCGAGCGCCTCCCGCGCGCGCTCGGCGGACTCGGAGAGCGGCAGCCGGGCCTCGAGGTCGGTGCCGGATTTGACGAGCACATGGTCGATGCCGGCCGCGTTCAGCATGCCCTCGGCGTCGGACGCGTCGTATTCGGCGCCGACGGAGAAGCGGACGACCGAGCCGCCGGCGAAGTCCTGGCCCGGGTTCAGCCCGACGCCTACGAGCTGCATCACGAGCGCGACGGCGACGACCGCGCACGAAGCGATCAGGCAGACCTTGAACCGCTTTGCGAGCGGCCGCCCTGCGCGGCGGGGGCGCGCGAAGTACCTGCGGTCCTCAAAGCCGAGGTTCAGCGCGTGCTTCAACAGGAAGCGCGCGAGCGTGAGCGAGAGCACGAACGCCGTCAGCACGCCCGACAGCAGCGCCTGCGCGAAGCTCCTGACCGCGCCCTCGCCTAGCCACAGCATGAGCCCCGCCGCGATCGAGGCGGCGATGCCCAGGTCGAACAGCGCCGGAATCGCGGCCTTGTCGCCGAACTTCAGCGCGTTCTGGGCGGGACGGCCGGCCTCCAGCTCGTCGCGGAAGCTCTCGAGCAGCACAAGGTGCATCGCGACCGCCGCGGCGAAGCCGAGCGCGATCCCGGCGACGCTCGAGAGCGAGAGCACGACGTCCGGAAGCTCGCACAACAGCGCGAACGCGGCGAGCGCGTAGATCAGAAGCGACAGCGCCGCCGCCGCGCCCGGCAGCCGGTGGACGACGACCATCGCGATCATCGCGATCAGCACCGCCGCGACCGCGGCGACCGCGAGGCCGCGGGTCGCGCCCGAGCCGAGCGTCGCGGAGATGCCGCGCGACTCGGTCTTTTCAAGTGTCAGCGGCAGCTCGCCGGACTTCAGCTGCAGAGCGAGCGCCTCGGCGCGGTGCAGCGAGTCCTCGGCGGACGTCGCCTGCGTGAACGGAATCTGGCCGGTGCCGCCCGTGATCGCCTGCCCGATCGTCGGCGCGGAGACCTCGACCCCGTCGACCCGGATCGAGATCGCCTTGCCGTTGAGCCGCGCGGTCGCCTCGGCGAACCTCGCCGTGCCCTCCGCGTTCAATTGGAAGGCGAGCGCGTACGCCTGCGAATCCTCGCTGTACGACGGCGCGGAGGCGACGATGTCCTTCCCCTCGAGGATCACGTTGCCGTCCGGGTCCAAGAACTCGAGGTGCCCGCGCACGCCGACGGCGTCCGCGATGCCCTCCTCGTCCGAGCCGGGAATCTCGACCCGAATCCGGTCGTCCCCGACGCGCCGCACGGTCGCCTCGGAGAGGCCCGCGCCCGCAAGCCGGACGGAAATCGCGCGGACGGCCGCGTCCAGCCCCTCGGCCGACGGCTCGGCCGCCTTGTACTCGGCGGAGACGCCGCCGCGCAGGTCCAGCCCGAGCGGGAGGACGTCCGCGTACGGATTGAAGACGTATTTTCCGACCCGCACGCCGCAAAGCGCCAGGTACGCCGCGAACACGGCGACCAGCGCGACCAGCGCCAGCCTGATTTTGCTCCCGATTTTCGCCTGCATGCGCAAACCCTCCAACGGCCATGATAATCAGGACATAATTATAACCCTTACGCAGAATCCGGTCAATAGATTAACCCAAATTGCCGCGATTTGCGCGGGTTTTTGTGCTATGCTGTCGCGGAAAGGCGGTGTTTGCATGCGGATTCTCTCCAATCCCCACACGCATACGTCGTTCTCCGACGGAAAGTGCGCGCCCGAGGAGGTCGTCCGGCGCGCGATCGAGCTCGGCTTCCGCTCGATCGGCATCTCCGACCACTCGGTGCAGCCGTTCGACACGCATTTTACGATCCCCGCGGAGCGCGAGACGGAGTACCGGAGGACGATCCGCGCGCTGAACGAAACCTTTCGCGACAGCATCCGCGTGTACGCGAGCGTCGAGTTCGACTCGTTCGCGGGGGTCGCCGACCGGTCGGAGTACGACTACCTCTTGATGAGCGCGCACTATGTCGAAAGGGACGGCGCCCACGCGCTCGTCGACTCGCCGCCGAACCGCGAGAAGCTGTTCCGGCTCCGCGACGAGGCGTTCTCGGGCGACGGGATCGCGCTCGCGCTTCGGTTCTACGAGATGCTCTCCGAGGCGGCGCTGCGCGTCCGGCCGGACATCATGGGCCACTTCGACACGGTCAAGCGGTTCAACCGCGAGGGCTTGCTCTACGACGAGGCGTCCCCGAAGCTCCGCCGCGCGCAGCTCGACGCGCTCGAGTGCGTCTATGAAAGCGGCGCGCTGCTCGAGATCAACACCGGCGGCCTCGCCCGCGGCTACGTCGACGAGCCGTACCCGTCCCGCGGACTGTGGCGGCGCTGGAGGGAGCTCGGCGGGCGCGCGATCCTCGGCTCCGACAGCCACCACCCGGACACGCTGAACTTCGGCTTCGACATGATGCGCGATTGGCTGATCGAGGAGGGCTTCTCGTCGGTCGTCGAGCTCGGCGGGCAAAATGAGCCGCTTTTTGTCGAGCGGGCGCTGCGCTGAGGGCTTTGAGGGCCGTTTGCGCCAATTCTTTATGGTGTATATAGATTTCTTTATGCTATCTTTATTGCAGCCGGAACTTTATTACATATAATTGAAAATTAGAAGGCGGCGTTTCGCCGGAAACGCCGTCGCAAATTATGTCTGGAGGTATGCGTATGTTCTGGGTCTACGCGGCGCTGGTCGTCTCGGTTGCTTCCTTTTTTGTCGCCGGCTACTTCTACCAGTGGGTCAAAAAGCTCCCCACGGCGAACAAGCGCCTGGAGGATGTCGGCAAGCTCGTCCGCGACGGTGCGTACACGTTCCTGAAGCGCGAATACCGCATTCTCGCGCTGTTCTCGCTGCCGGTCCTGGCGCTGATCCTGCTGTTCCTGCCGCATCCGATCTGGACTGCGGAGGGCGGCTCGACGAACGTCATGATGGCGGTCGCCTACCTGTTCGGCACGGTGCTCTCCGCGCTGGCCGGATACGTCGGCATCTCGATCGCGACGATCGCGAACATGAAGTCGGCGAGCGCTGCGCGCGAGTCGATCCAGAAGTCGTTCATGGCGGGCTTCCGCGGCGGCGCGGTCATGGGCATGGCGGTCGTGGGCACCTCGCTCGCGGGCGCGGCGCTCGTGTACCTGATCTCCGGCAAGGCGGACGTCGTGATGGCGTTCTCGTTCGGCGCGAGCTCGCTGGCGCTGTTTGCGAAGGCCGGCGGCGGCATCTTCACGAAGACCGCCGACATCGCGGCCGACCTGACCGGCAAGGTTGAACTCGGCATCCCCGAGGACGACCCGCGCAACCCGGCCGTCATCGCCGACAACGTGGGCGACAACGTCGGCGACGTGG
>MWAC01000295.1 GCA_002068815.1 Firmicutes bacterium ADurb.Bin467
TATGCCCGCGAGCGCCATCGTCACGAGCAGCACGACCTGCGGCCAGTCCGCGTGGTTCAGCGCGAAGTACGTCGCCGCGATCGCGCCGACGCAGATCTGCCCCTCCGCGCCGATGTTCCAGAAGCGCATCTTGAACGCGAGCGTCACGCCGAGCGACGTAATCAGCAGCGGTATCGCGAGCTTCGCGGTCAGCTCGAGGCTCATCTTCGAGCCGAGCGAGCCGGTGATCGCCGTCGCGTAGATGCCGATCGGGTCGTAGCCGAGCGCCGCGACGAACGCGCCGCCGGTCAGAAGCGCCAGCGCGATTGCGATCAGCCGGATCGCCCACGCGCGCGCCTGCGTGATGTCCGCGCGCTTGACCATGCGGAAGGGAAGGGCATCCCGGACGTCCTTAACCATTGCGCATCGCCTCCTCCGCCGTCTGCCCCGCCATCAAAAGCCCCAATTGCTCCTTTGTGACGCCCGCGGCGTCGACGATGCCGGTCACCCTGCCGCCGCACAGCACCAGTATCCGGTCGCAGAGCTCGAGGAGCACGTCCAGATCCTCGCCGATGTAGAGCACCGCGACGCCCTTCTGCTTCTGGTCGTTGAGCATCCGGTAGATCGTCATCGACGAGTTGATGTCGAGCCCCCGGACCGGGTAGGCCGTGATCAAAATGCGCGGGTTCGACGCGATCTCGCGCCCGAGCAGCACCTTCTGGACGTTGCCGCCCGAGAGCTTTCTAACCGCCGTGTAGATGCTCGGCGTCGAGATGTTCAATTGCTTGACGAGCGAGTTCGCGAGGTTTCTCGCCCCCTCGCGGCGGATCAGCATGCCGGGCTGGTTCTGGTAGTCCTTGAGCAGCATGTTGTCGACCATGCCCATCGACGCGACGAGGCCCATGCCGAGCCTGTCCTCCGGGATGAACGACATCGATATGCCGCGTCGTATGATCTCGCGCGGCGAAAGCCCCTCGAGCGACGTGTGCTCGCAGAGGATCGCGCCGCCTGCGATCGGCTGCAGCCCCGCGATCGCCTCGCAGAGCTCCTTCTGGCCGCTTCCGGCGACGCCCGCGACGCCGAGTATCTCGCCGGACGCGATCGAGAAATTGACGTCGTCGAGCGCCCGGACGCCGTCGGAATTGACGACGGTCAGGTGGTGGACGTCGAGCATCGGACCCGAGCGCAGCGGCTCCGGGCGGTGAATCGACAGGTCGACCGACGCGCCGACCATCCGCTCGGTCAATTCCCGCGCGGTCGTGCTCCTCGTCTCGACGGTGCCTATGCAGCGCCCCTTGCGCAATATCGTCACGCGGTCGGAGATTTCGAGCACCTCGTTCAATTTGTGCGTGATGATGATGATCGCGCAGCCCTGCTCGCGCATCTTGCGGAGGATGTCGAACAGCCGCCCGATCTCCTGCGGCGTCAAGACCGCCGTCGGCTCGTCGATCATCAGCCCGAACCGCTCGCAGAGTTCGCGGATTTCGCGGCTCAATTTCCTCTTCCCGGCGAAGTGGCCGACGGTGCCGAGCACGATGTTCTCCTGCACGCTCAGCACGTCCACAAGCTTGAAGTGCTGGTGGATCATGCCGATGCCCAGCGCGATCGCGTCGTGCGGGGAGTGGATCGAGACGGGGCGGCCGCTGACGTATATCTCGCCCGCGTCCGGCCGGTACAGCCCCGAGAGCATGTTCATCAAGGTCGTCTTCCCGGAGCCGTTCTCGCCGAGCAGCGCCAGGATTTCGCCGTTGAACACAGTCAGGTCGATGTCCTGGTTGGCGACGATCGAGCCGAAGCCCTTCGTGAGCCCCTTCAGCTCGATCGCCGGATGCGCGTTGGGCATGCTTACACTCTCCTCTTTCAAGGAATGTTTCGATTATACCGGCTTTTCGGCGCCGTGACTATCAAATTCGTGCAAATTTGCCATTCAAACCGAAGAATTTACCTTGTTTTCGTCAAAATATTCGGAAGAACCCCGCGCAGCGGCCCGGCTTGACAACCTGCCCGCGCCAACGTATAATCGCAGATGGGAAAAAAAGCAAAAAGGGTGCTTCCATGAACGATCTTTGCCCGATCATCGAGGCGATACTGTTCGTCTCCGGCGACCCGGTGCGCGTGAGCGACCTCGCGCATTCGATGAATTTGACCGCGCTGGAACTGCAGTCGGCGCTGACCGAGCTCTCCGACCACCTGTCGCTCGAGCGCCACGGCATACAGCTGAACCGCTCCGGCGACGAGGTATTTCTGTCGATCCGCCCGGAGTTCGCGCCGCAGGTGGAGGCGTTTTTGCAGCCTCTGGAGAAGCGGCCGCTTTCGCAGGCGGTGCTCGAGTCGCTGTCGATCATCGCGTACCGCCAGCCGGTCACGAAGTCCGACATCGAGGCCGTGCGCGGCGTCAAGTGCGATTACTCGGTGCAGGCGCTGCTCGCGAAGGGGCTGATCGAGGAGGCCGGGCGCAGCGACGCGCTCGGGCGGCCGATCCTCTACCGAACGACCGACAAGTTTTTGCGGCATTTCGGGATTTCAGACCTAAGCGAGCTTCCAAGGGTGGACTTCCAGGCGCAGGAACCCATGATGGAGGTATAAATTCTTTCGAACCGCTTCGGCGGTTCGTTGCTTTTGGAGGCCCAGATCTGTGTTATGGGCGAAGGGGGTGGGCGAATGGATTCCGCGGAGCACATCCGGGAGGTCGTCGAGCGGCACGCGGGCATGGTCTTTCGGCTGGCCTACGCGCGCACGCGCCGCCGCGAGGACGCCGAAGACATCTTTCAGGAGGTGTTTCTCCGGCTCGCGCGCCGCACGGAGGCGTTCGAATCCGACGAACATCGTAAGGCGTGGCTGATCCGCACGACCGCGAACCTGTCGATCAACCTCGTAAAGAGCGCGTGGCGCAGGCGAACGGCGGCGCTGCCGGACGAGCTTCCGGAAAAAACAGGGGGCGCGCAGTTCGACGAGCTGAACCGGGCGCTCGACGACCTGCCGCGCAAGTACCGCGCGGTCATCCACCTTTACTACTACGAGGACATGTCGGCGGAGGAGATCGCCTCCGCGCTGGGGCTCACGAGCGCGGCGGTTCGCATGCGTCTGACGCGCGCGAGAAGGGCGCTCAAGGACCTTTTGACCGAAAAGGAGGTGAAATCGCATGATCCGGGACATGTACAAGAGGCTGTACAGGGATGTCGAACCGGGGCGCGCGCTGATTGAACGGACCGTCCGCAGGGCCGACGCGCACAGAAGGCGCGCGCGCGGCCGGGTGG